>JAYVDT010000288.1:0-1513 GCA_043749265.1 Rhodanobacteraceae bacterium
ATTCGTCCCAAGGTAATGACGGTGGCCGCGATGTTGATCGGCCTGATACCGATCTTATGGTCCTCGGGTCCCGGCGCAGAAATCATGAAACATATAGCAGTTCCCATGATCGGAGGAATAACCACGTCGTTCCTCCTGGAACTTATGGTGTATCCCTTAATTTACGAAGCCTGGAAATGGAGCGGAATGAAGGAAGAAAGTTCCTCAGAATCGCTGTCCACGGGATCTCATCCGCACCTAAACCACGGCACGACAGCTAAGACTTCTGCCTAGTCTGCGTGCGCTCTTCAACTAGAAACGTCCCTCACTCGTGCTTCAGATAGTACGACCTTGTGCCAGGTAGCACGTTCATTCGCGATTGGTGGGTTGTCATGACGGTCCGATGGTTGGTGGAACTGCCAGCCGATTACCCCCGGGACGGAGCTGCAAACCTACGAAGGCGCAAGTAAGGCAATTCTTCTGTCCAAGCCATTGATTCTTGATGTGACTGCCTTCGGACGCGCGCAACAGTAGCCTCTGTTCATAGAAGTGCTTGCCACCTTCCATATGCGTGTACAGGCGTGGAAGACATCCTTGTCAGCGTCTCCGCAGCCTATCGAGATCGTGTTGAAACCGTGCTGCGAGAACCGAGTGTGCGAACAATTGCAGAAAAGTACCCAACACTGCAAGTCGCATCGCGAGCAATTCCCAGGCAATCATGACATCGCAACGATCAATTTCCTTCGTCCAAAGTCTGTTTTCATCGATTCGTTCGCTCATAGACATCCCGGTTGCCGGTCTTGTGAACATGGATGACTCGGTTGGCATTCCACACATTGCCCGAAATCGTCGTGGCTACTCCGGTTCCGTTGTTCGTTCCGCTGTTCTCCGTTAGGAGGTCGATGGGGAATCCGCTCAGGCATTGATTGCCAGAAACAGTGATTGTTACGTTGGAGTTGAAGTCGCCGCTCGTGTCTGAGATGCAGGCAGATTGATCTTGCTGCGGTACGCTCTTGACAACATTTCCAGCTACTAAAAGCTTCGCTCCATTCAGAAGAAAAGGACCCGCAATCGCGGAAAATGATCTCGTATCGGCGAGCGAAAAGATCAGGTCGTTATTCGTGATCACAGTATTTCCTCCGTACATGGGAAGCGAGATCATCGCGTTCGTAAGATGATTGCCGTCGACCGTTAGATCCGCCGAAGGGTCGCCCTTAACGCCCGCACACACTCTACCCAGGCAAGTAAGCTTGTTGCCCTGGATGAGCAGGAAACGATTCCGATCTGGCCGCAAAGAGCTGTTGTGAATCGAGATCACCGGGCTGCCGGTAGACGAACTGAAGTCGTTCCCCGTAAACGTCACGTGGTCTGTAAAGAAAAACGTTGCGCCTACACCGTTCCCCGAGTTCCGGCCCCGGTTCCCTTCCACCCGCGAATCCACGCTCCCTTCCAGGTCGTAGCAGACATCCTCGCAATTCGTCGCGTCGTTCCGAGTCATCAGAATGTCGTGCCCCACAGAGCCCCAATAACAGGC
>JAYVDT010000289.1:0-1508 GCA_043749265.1 Rhodanobacteraceae bacterium
CGAACTTGCACCTCTCGCCGGGCACTACCCCTGCCTTCGCCTCGGACCAGGCTGGTGGTTCCACGATTCACCCGAAGGCATGATGCGTTTCCGCGAACAAGCAACCGAGACCGCCGGCTTTTACAACACCGTCGGCTTCAACGACGATACCCGCGCCCTGCTCTCTATCCCGGCTCGCCACGACGTAGCTCGCCGCATCGACTGCGCCTTCCTGGCCCGCCTGGTCGGCCAGCACCGCCTGGACGAAGATGAAGCCTTCGAACTCGCCTTCGAGCTCACCAACGGCCTTGCCCGGAAGGCCTACCGCCTCTAAACCGCACCAGCGTTTCAGCACATGCAAAGTATCCTGGCGCCAGGAATGATCATTTTGGCAGGGATGGTCCGTCATCACAAGACTTCCGCCGCATCAGAACGAGGGACACCACACTCATCCCGATCGACAGCCCCACACCCAAGCCCATGAGAGCGTCATTCACCGGCGTGTGGGCGTGGCGAGAGAGCAGAATCATTACCGGAATCACAGCGGCCAGAAAGGCCGGGATAACTACAGCACGGCGTCGCTGTGCAGACAGTTTACGCATACCGAGAATGTTACACCCGGTTAGGATGGTCCACTATGAGCTTGTTGTTTGCAGTTGGTTCACCCGAAACAGAGTTGTCCCCCGCCGAAATTAAAGCCGGCCTCTTCGCCGCGCTGGACGCTCTCGGCGACCGCAAGCGTATTCTCGCGGTCCCGCCCGACTTCACCCGCATGCACTCTCAATCCGGAATGCTGACGGAACTGGCATACCAGTACTACCGAGAAAAGCTCGTCGACGTCCTGCCTGCCCTCGGCACCCACAAGCCCATGACCGACAAGGAAATCTCGGCCATGTTCGGCTCCACGCCTCGCGACCTGTTCCGCGTCCACGACTGGCGCAATGACATTGTCACTCTGGGCGAAGTCCCCGGCGCCTTCATGCTTGAAGTCTCTGAAGGCAAGCTGGACTACCCCTGGCCCGCCCAGGTCAACAAGTTGCTGCGCGACGGCGGCCATGACCTCATCCTCTCCATCGGCCAGGTGGTCCCGCACGAAGTCGTAGGCTTCGCCAACGGATCCAAGAACATCTTCGTCGGCACAGGCGGGGTTATGGGCATCCATCGCTCGCACTTCCTCGGCGCCGTCTACGGCATGGAGCGCATGATGGGCCGTGTCGACACACCCGTGCGCCGCGTCCTCGACTACGCCAGCGAGCACTTCACCTACGTGCTTCCCAAAATCGTCTACGTCCAGACTGTCGTCAACAAAAATGCCGCCGGCAAACTTGTCATGCGCGGTCTCTACATTGGCGACGACAACCAGCCCTTCGAACTCGCCGCCGCTCTCAGCCTCAAGTGCAACTTCCTCATGATGGATCGCGAGATCAAGAAGGCCGTCGTCTTCCTTGACCCGCACGAGTTCCGATCCACCTGGCTCGGTAACAAGAGCGTCTACCGCACCCGCATGGCCCTCGCCGATAACGCAGAAC
>JAYVDT010000290.1:0-1507 GCA_043749265.1 Rhodanobacteraceae bacterium
TTCGAAGTTTTACGGCGTCCCCGCTCCACCAGCCCAGTAGCTCTTTCTTGATTCGACCACCAGCCCCGAATAATCCTTCAATTCCACTCCAATCGCATGGAGCCCAGGGTGCGGCTGCTGTGGCTGGAAGCTCAGGAAATAGCGGTTTGGCAAGCGGTTCGAGATCGCCTGCATTCCCTTCTCCAGTGCCTTTGCATTCTCGAATTTGAAGTACTCCCCACCCGTTAGCTTCGCCGCAGTCTCGGGCACGTTCGTGCGAAACCCGTTGGTCGCGGCGATCACGGCCATCTTCGCAAGCCGCAGCGGCGGGGCCAGATCGCTCAGGCAGTCGTAAGCCTGCATGGCCTTGCTGCCCTGCTCGATGGGCCGTTCGCCATCCTTCGGCGGCGGATACTTGCCCATGCAGCCTCCGGCCGGCCCCGGTTTACTCCCCGGCCCACCTGACATCTCTGCCAGCTCATGCGAATTCTGCGCTCGCGTGCTGGAAAAGCCGAGACTGTAGATCACAGTATTGTTATCGCTGACGGCGCGGATTGCGTCGTCCAGCCTCATCTGGCTGCCATGGTCCAGCGTCTCCGATACCAGCAGAATCGCCCGCCGATAACTAATCGGCTGCATCTTCAACAAGTCAACCGAGAATCTGAGCGAATCAAGAATCGCCGCCTTGCCATCTCCGGGTCCAAGGTCCGCAATCGCCCTGTGTAACTTGTCGAAACTCTCCGTCCAGGGCTGCACCAGCGCCGGTTCGCTATCGAAGCCCACCAGTGCAACCTTGTGCGGTACCCCACCGGCAATTGCCTCAACCATCGTCGAAAGCGTTCCGTACTGATCGAGTTTCCCCGCCCCTTCGCCGCCGGCTTCAATAACCACCACCAACGAAAGCGGCAAGGCACCTGAATCTTCTTCCAGCCGCAATCTCTGGGGCACTCCATCGTCCGTAACGACAAAGTCCTCCGCCTTCAACGTGAACACCGGAGCCCCTGCCTTCGTCCGCACCGTTGTCGGCACCAGCACCAGTGTGGACCGCGCCTGCAGGGTTGTCACCGAGTCGGTCTGCGCCGTCGCAATTCCCGCTGCCAACACTACCAGCCCAGTCAAAAGACCTGTCAGAACCTTCGTCATGAACCAAAGTCTACCCTCCCCCTCTCGCATTCAGCGTTAACCAGAAAGCAAACATTATGCGAAACTAGCCAAGTATGTCCTCCCTCTCCGAACTGTTGCACAGCACCTTCGGCTTCTCCGCCTTCCGGGCCAATCAGGAAGCGGTATGCCGTGCTGCGACCGAAGGTAAGGACGTCCTATTGGTTATGCCCACGGGCGCTGGCAAGAGCCTCTGTTACCAGCTTCCGGCCATCGCTCGCGGAGGCACAGGTCTCGTTATCTCCCCTCTCATCGCCCTCATGGACGACCAGGCAAACAAGCTCTCAGCCGCCGGCCTCCGGGTCGCCCGCATCCACTCCGGCCTCTCACGCGAGGAGTCCCGCCAGGCTTGCCGCGACTACCTCGA
>JAYVDT010000291.1:0-5309 GCA_043749265.1 Rhodanobacteraceae bacterium
GGCTCCAGGCCACCGGCTTTTGTCAATGCGCTACGCGACATAGCCAGTGTGCTGCCAAGGCCGAAGCGGATACCGCTCTCCAGCCGGCGGGCCGTCAAGACGCCGGGTATGAAGTCGGTGGAGATGCCGAGGGCTTCCAGGCGAGCCCAAAGGGTCTTTTCGCGGCCGTCCGCGCCGGTGCGGCCCCGGTACGGCGCGGTGACCATGCCCACGAGAGGGTCGGCAAAGTAGCGCATGACGCCGGTGAGGTAGGCGGGCGGGACGAAGATGTCGGAGTCGTTGATGATGACATGCTCATGGGTAGCGTGTGGAAGCATCTGGACGAGGTTTGAGATCTTGCCGCTGGTGCCCAGGCGCTGCGGGCACACAATGAGCTGAATGGGGATGTGGGGGAAGGCGAGGCGCAGGCGCTCGACCTGGCCAACGGCTGGATCTTCAATGGAATGAACGCCAAAGACAATTTCTACGGGGCCCGGGTAGTCCTGACGGCAGTGACTTTCCAGCCCTGCGAACATGCGTGGTTCGACGCCTGAGAGGGGTTTGATGAAGGTGACGGGCGGGGCAAAGGCAAGGTTGGCGGTTGCTTTGCGGACCGCGTGAGCGTATCCACGGGCACTCCAGAGCGCGAGCACCATGTAGGCGATGCCTGCGACAGTCAGGAGAGCTGCGATCGCCTCGATTACTGACGCCATGCTCCTAGTTTACCCAAGTGGGATTGCAGAATCGGAGCTGAATGAGTGGCTAGTTCAAACTTTTGAGCGAAGCCACTACTTTCGGTAGCCGACAATGTTATGACTAGACTTGAACGTAGACTAGAGTAGCGTCCCCAAAACGGATTGAGAACCCCTTAGATTTCAAGTGAAGGAGCAAATGGCGAAGCCAAGAATTTTGTTGGTCGACGATGAGGAGATGATCCGGTTTTCGCTTGCGAAGATTCTCGAACATGAGGAGTTTGATGTGACCGTTGCGGCGAATGTGTCCGAGGCGCTGAAACATATCAATACACAGGAGTTCGACGTTCTCCTGAGCGATCTCCATATGCCCGGGGCTGGGGATGGGCTGACTGTCGTCAGTGCGATGCGCCATTCCAATCCCTCTGCGGTAACGATGCTCTTTACCGCATTTCCCGCCATGAGCGCCGCCACGAACGCGATTCTGCTGCAGGCGGACGAGGTTTTAGTGAAGCCTCTGGGGGTGCCGGCACTGGTGGAAGCGATCAAAGCCCGTCTGGAGTCCGGCCCGAAGAGTCCGCGCAAGGTGGAGAGCGTGGCCATGATTCTGGAGCGGGCGTCTGAAGAGATAATCAGCGACTGGTATGCGTGCGTCGAACTCCAGGACCAATTGATGGCCATTCCGATGAGCCGGAAAAACCGGACGGATCACCTGCCCGCATTGTTTCGCGACCTGCATGCCCGCCTGCTGACCTTCGTGCCTATGGGAACCAAGAATTACCCATCGCAGGCGGCAAGTGACCACGGCACGGACCGTTTTCGGCGCGGGTACAGCGCAGCCATGATGGTGGAAGAGTCGCGCTGCCTGCAGGTCTGCATCTTTCAGACACTGCAAAAGAACCTTTCGACCATTGACTTCAGCGTAGTGCTGCTGAGCGTGATGACAATCGCGGACGAGGTGGACTGGCAGCTAGGCCAGGCGATGGATAGCTTTGTGGCGCTGTCACCGTTGCCGCTGTCGGGCTCTGCTGCTGCTCCAGCTGTGCTTGAATCTGCCTGAGCTGATTGGCTATTCGCTTATCGACTATTCGCTTATCGACTATTCGCTTATCGATTATTCATAGCGAAGCGCGTCGATGGGATCCAGGTTGGCGGCCTTCCACGCAGGGTAGATTCCGAAGATGAGGCCGATGGCGCAGGCGCTGCCAAAACCGAGGCTTACCCACCAGACAGACACCAGCGACGGCAGGATGAAACGCAGTCCCATAGCGATGGCGGAGCCGACAATGACACCGATGATTCCGCCCACGGCGCACAGGGTGACGGCCTCCAGGGTGAATTGACCCAGGATGGCTCTCTTGGTGGCCCCGACTGCCTTGCGAATGCCGATCTCGCGCGTTCGCTCTGTAACGGAGACCAGCATGATGTTCATGACGCCTACGCCGCCCACCATGAGAGCGACGCTAGAAAGTCCGAAGAGCAGCATGAAGAGGCCGCCGGTGATCTGGTTCCAGAGCCGCGTGAGCGAGTCGGTGCCGAAGACCGCGAAGTTGTCAGGAGCTTCATTGGCGACCTTGCGACGGCGGCGCAGGAGTTCGGTAACCTCATCCTGAACGATGGCCCGATTCTTGGGGTCGTCGTATTTAAGCGTAATCCAGTAGTCCAACTGTTCCGGATGAAGCTTGTGAAAGGTGGTGACGGGGAAGTAAGCCATGTTGTCTTCCGCGTTTTTTCCTCCACCGAAGGCTGTTTTTTTCTTGTCGACGACACCCACCACGGTGAAGGTCATGCCGCCGACGACCACTTCTTTTTCAACGGCATCGTTGACGCCGAAGAGTTCATCAGCCGTATCGTAGCCGAGGACGACGACGTTTGCGGCGCGCTCCTGGTCGGCCTCGTTGAAGAAACGACCTCCAAGAAGATCGAGGCCACCGACGTCCTTCTTATCCGGAGTATTGCCTGCAAGGATCGTATTTTGCATCTTGCGTCCGTTGGAGGCCTGAATGGCGGTGGTGCCGAGTCGGAAGCCGGACTGGTCCTGGTGGCGCAACTCGGGCGACACGGCGACGACGTGCGGAAGATCGCGCATGGCGATGGCGTCTTCGTAGCTCATCTGCTTGCGCGTGAGCATCTCCGTGGTCGGCCGAGTGCCGAAGACGGGAAAGCGAAAGACGAAGAGGACGTTCGAGCCAAGCGACTCGACCAGACCCTGAACGCTGGAGTTGAGCCCGTTGACAACCGACGAGATGACGATGACGGTCATGACGCCGATGACGATGCCCAGAATGGTGAGGCCGCTGCGGAGTTTGTTGGCACGCAGGGTGTCCAGGGCCATGATGACGGTTTCAGATGTAGTTCCCAAGGACATGGTGTTTCTCCTCTGACGACAAAACTGACCGCGGCCTAGCGCGGATAAAAGCCGGATAAAAACCTGTAGAACGAATTTGAGTCCTTGTTGATGGAAAACCCGGAGTTGCTCTGGTATCTCATCCGTGTTTTGTAACTGTGTGATCCGCGCTGCCTATTCTAGTCCGCACGAAGGGCTACGATGGGGTCCAGGTTGGCGGCTTTGCGGGCAGGGTAGACGCCGAAGAAGAGGCCGGTAGCCGTTGCCATGAGCAGTCCTGCGAGGACGCTCCACAATGCGACCGTGGACGGAAAACCAGCAACGAGGGTGACGAGCTTTGCAATTGCAACACCGCCCAGCACACCGATCGCGCCACCAACCAGCGACATGAGGGCTGCCTCGATAAGGAACTGGAGCAGGATGTCCTGGCGACGCGCGCCAAGAGCTTTGCGGATGCCAATCTCGCGGGTACGCTCCGTTACCGAGACCAGCATGATGTTCATGATCACGATGCCGCCAACCACCAGCGAGATAAGCGCGATGGCGCCGGCGACGAGGCCGAAGGAGTTGGTGAGTTGGCTTGCGAAGCCGACGAGGGTGTTGTTGGTGTCGAGCTGGAAGGAATCTTCTACGCCGGGCAGATCATGGCGGCGGGCGCGCATCAGCACGCGCACCTCGTCAGCGGTCTGCTCGAGCGCCGGACCGGCAGAGGCCGCCTTGATATAGATAGTGACGGACTTTTGCGTACCGTAGCTCTTCTGGTACGTGGTGAGAGGTACGCCGATCCAGTTGTCCTGGCTCTGGCCGAAGGTGCTTCCCTGCTTCTCGATAACGCCTACGACCGTGTAGGGAGTGCCATCGGCGCGTAGTTCCTGGCCGATGGGATCGATTCCGGGAAAGAGATTCTCCTGCACATCGGTGCCGATGATGCAGACGTGCGAACCATGCTCTTCATCCGCTGCAGTCAAACCGCGACCGGCGGTGATATCGAGATTCTGGAGCTGGGGCATTAGCCACGTGTAACCGCGAATCTGGGCGTCAGTAATGGCCTGTGTGCCCCGGATGACTTTGCCGACCGTCGCCTGCTGGGCTCCCATGCCCGCGCACTTGATGCAGTTTTCCTCCACGTATTTGTAGTCGTCAAACAGGAGTTGCTTGCGCTTTTGGAACTTTACGTAATCGTCGGAGTTGGTGATGAGCTGCGGGGTTTTGGTGATGGTGAACACATCAGCGCCGTAGCTGGAAAACTTCTGGATGACAAAGGAATTCGCACCATTGACCAGAGTCACAACCGCAATGACGCTGGCGACGCCGATAACGACGCCGAGCAGGGTGAGGACCGTGCGCATCTTGTTGGCCCACAAGGATTGCATTGCGAGCTTGAGGGCTTCTTTGAGTTCCATGGATTCTTCCGTCTTACAAGGGGGCCTGCCATTCAATCTTACTTGCGGTTCAGTGCGCGTTGTGAACGTATACGCACGGGAGGCGCAAAGGGTTCCATCGGATACACTGAAGGAGCAGGCGGCTGGATGATCGCTGCCGGTTTCGCTCGCAAGAGCGTTTGCCGGGGGAGGAAAGTCCGAACTCCGCAGGGCAGTGTGCCGGATAACGTCCGGGACGGATGCTTCAAGGCATCTGGACGGCCAGTGCAACAGAGAATATACCGCCCGCTTCAATCGCGAGAACGAAACGGGTAAGGGTGAAAAGGTGCGGTAAGAGCGCACCGGGCCTGAGGTAACTCAGGCCGCATGGTAAACCCCACACGGAGCAAGACCAAATAGGCAGGGAGTCCGGTCGCCTTCTTCCGAGCGACCGGCGCGCATCGGCCCGATGCGCCCAGGGGGAGAGTGCAGTTCCGGAACTTGCGGGTAGGTTGCTGGAGCCTGTCAGTAATGGCAGGCCTAGAGGAATGATCGTCTAAAACAAAATTCGGCTTACGGGCCGTCTGCATGAGAACAGCAAGAAACAGTAGTTAGCCGTTAGTCGTTAGCTTTTTAGCTAAGGGTTGACGGCTAACGCTATTTGATGACGCCGGCTAGCTGGAGGACGTGGTATCCGAGCATCAAGGTCATCAGGATGAGGTAGCCGCGGAGGACACGCAGCGAGGTGCGGACGGCAGGCGTCATACGGATGCGGCCGAGACCCTCGGACGTACACTTCTGTTCTTGAACGTCGTCCAGAGGGTGAATGACGCGGAATTCGGTGGTCTCCAAGGTGGCTTCAAGGACGGCAGAGGTCATGGGGTTTCTCCTTTATTCCTATTTGGTGAAGAGGTTGGGCAGGATGACCTG
>JAYVDT010000292.1:0-1502 GCA_043749265.1 Rhodanobacteraceae bacterium
GCAGCATTCGGATACCCGCGTCTTCGATGCGGCGAAGGCGCGGGTGGCGCATCCGAAGACCAAAGCTGAGGCGGCCGCGCTGCGGGACATTGACGACCCAGACGCGATACGTCCCCAGGTAGAGCGGACAGCGCTTCGAAATTTAAGGGTGCGCAACAACTACTAAGGCTGTCGAGAAGGTTTCGTTCGATCTGGATCGTGAACTAGCGAAATTATTACTCCGTTGATTACCTGGGGTAAGCCTCTCGCCTATCTTCAAAAAGACCCGACGATGCAGACGCAAAAATACCTGCAATCGGCGGGCGATGCAGGTGTCCGTAAACCCGGTCGGGTGTCTTGCCGGCCGTCATCACTTTGTAGTAGTTTCTGGAGGTTTTACCTAATGCAATCACTCTCTTCGAGCTGCTGGAAGAGTTTCATGCGTCCGGCATCTGGCCTGGCGTTGTTGTTCGCAATGAGTCTGATGTTTTGCCTGCAGGTGTTCGGGCAATCCGTCCAAGGCAGCATCGTTGGGACCGTAAAGGATAAACAAGGCGCGGTTGTTCCGGGAGCGACGACCACGCTGAAGGATGAGATTGAAGGCGTTGTAAGAACGACGCGATCGAACGGCTCGGGTGAATTTCAGTTCATGGATGTCAAGGCCTCGAAGTACACGGTCGAAGTCGCGTTGCCGGGCTTTGAAAAGTATTCGGCGACGAACATCGGTCTGGCGGCACGGCAGCAGCTTCGCCTGGACGTTGCCTTGACGGTGGGCAGCGTGCAGCAGGAGGTCCAGGTCTCGGGAGATACGATCTCAACCATCGATACGGAGACAGCTTCGATCAGCGCAGTGTATGGCGCTGCCGCGGCGGCGAGCCTTCCGGTCAACACGCGTGCGAGCGCGACAGGCACAAGCGCGCTGAACATCATCGGCACGTTGCCCGGGGTACAGAGCGACCATGGAGAGTTTTCACTTCAAGGTGGACTCCCATCCCAGACCGAGGTTTCAATAGACGGCATCACGATCCAAAGTGCGACGGGCAATAATCCGATTCCGGATGCGTTCCCTTCAACGGAGTCGATCTCGGAACTGCGCGCCGACGGAGCTTTGAACAGCGCGGAGTTCGGCCAGCCGGGCCAGGTGACGATTACGACCAAGGGCGGAGGCAATGCGGTCCATGGGTCGGCGTTCTGGTATCACCAGAATGCAGCCTTCGATGCGATCCCTTATACCTATGTCACGACCACGAAGAAGCCGAAGCTGATCAGCAATACATTTGGAGGCAGCATTGGTGGGCCGGTTGTGATTCCGCATCTTTATAACGGCCACAATAAGAGCTTCTTCTTTGGAGTGTACGAAGGGTGGCGGCATCCTTCGCAGGCGACAAATTTTTTCAAGACCCCCAGCACCTTGATGAAAAAGGGCGACTTCTCCAAGTATGTTTCTCCCGACGCGAAGACGGGTATGAACACCTTTGCGGGACTGAAAAATCCGTTTACGGGTGGAAGCTACGGCAACAGCC
>JAYVDT010000293.1:0-1501 GCA_043749265.1 Rhodanobacteraceae bacterium
TTGACGGCGGCTTGCAGAACGCGTGGGCCACCTACACCGTTGACGTTGCCAACACCGCTACCAAGTGTTGAAGTGATCTTGCCGAAGGAACTGGAACCGAAGCCGGTTCCAGGCAGACCGAAGGCAGGCGTGTTGGTCATATTAAAGGCGTCCACGCGAGTCTCCATGGAAACCCTTTCGCGGAAGAGCGGAAAGTTTTTGAAGAGGGACAGATTGTCAGAGAAGTAGCCCGGGCCACGGAACTGGTTACGCTGCGTATTGCCAACGGTGCAGGCAACGGGGTTGGCTGCCGAGTAAGCGGTGCAGGTAGAAGGCGCAGCGAACGCCGCCGTGTTGAACCACGTCGTGTTGGCCGCTCCGCTCACACTATGAGTTACCTGGTATGCACCGGTCTTGTTGGCAGTCTGGGCAGTTCCCGGTGTTGCACTGGTTGTCGTAGTTGTGAACGGCAGGCCAGACAGCGCCGAGATAATGGCCGACGTCTTCCATCCGCCCAGCACATAAGAGGCGATGCCTGAGTTGAAGTAACGGTGACCCTTTCCGGCGGGCAACTCGTAGGTAATTGTCTGCTCGTAGTTCAGGGTGCGATCAAAGTCCGCCACGCTATAGTTGCGACGAGCAGGACCACTGTAGAAGAGCAGACCTCCATCCTGCGCGCCGGTCTGGTAGTTCTGCGCTTTGCCCCAGGTAACAGCGGAAGTGAAGCCAAAGCCCTTGCTGAAGCGGCGTTTGAACTGGACCTGCAGCGACTGGTAGTTGGTTGTGTAGCCCAGGAAAAATTGTGTGACGGCGGCAGTTTTGCCAAAAGCAATTTTAAGTGGATCGTAGGCTGCATTTTGGCCGTAAACGCTGGGCAGGTTGATGTTCTGCGCAACGTCGATGCGTGTCCCGTGGTTGGCAACATAAGCGATTTGCAGGGAGGAGTCTCCGGGCAGCGCCTGTTGAACGACCGCATTCCAGGAGGTCACATAAGCATTCCTGAAGTCGAGAGGAATATAAAGATTGGCCAGCCCAATGGTTCCGTTGGCCGCACTTTCCGTTAGAGTCCCGTCTGAGCTGAACACAGCCGTTGGAGTCGCAGGGATGCCGGTCGAGAAGTTGACTGGTCCTCCCGCCGGGTTAATCGCAGCGCCGTAGGTGGGAGTAATCGTGTAGAAGGTGCTCGTCTTGATTGGATAGTTGTAAGCATAGCTGTTATCGACGAAGGGAACATAGCTCACTCCGAATCCGGCGCGCACAACCGTCTTTTCCGTAACGCGATAGGACGCTCCGAGTCGCGGGGCGATGTTCTTGTAGTCGGTCTTCATGCCCAGGTTGGAAGCATTTCCATCCGTACCTGCGCGAACCAGCTTGTTGCTGGAAGGATCGTAGTTGACGAAGCCGCCTGCCTTGCGCGGCGTGGCAGGTGGGTAAAGCTCATAACGCAGGCCGATGTCGAGTGTCAGTTTCGGCGTCGCCTGCCATTTGTCGGAAGCGAAGAAGAAGAGCCACGTCTGACGGT
>JAYVDT010000294.1:0-1501 GCA_043749265.1 Rhodanobacteraceae bacterium
ACGTACTTCGGAGGCCTCTCCCGGAGCGTCACTCTTGAAGTTTTAGATCCGCTTCACATTTCAGATCCCTGCCTTGCAAATAGAGTTGCAGGAGGTGGACTGTTTGTCTCCTACCCAAAGGTCTCCGCTGAAGTCGCAACCGTGCAAGTTTGTACGGATCTCATCAATACGTCGAACACTCCTAGAAATTGTGTCGTGCGCCAGAGTTTGGTGTACCAGAACAAATACGTCGGTGCTCTGGCTTCAGAATCCATGGAGTTGAAACCTGGCCAAGCGAAAGCCATCATGCAAAGCCTTGAGATTCATCAACCGAATCTCTGGCATCCCGATTCACCTCACCTCTATGAGCTTCAGACCGAAGTTGTCGAAGATGGGCGAGTTGTTGACCAAGTCTGTACAAAGATAGGGATACGCAGCATCCGGTTTAATAGCTCGGGCCTGTATATTAATGGATCCAGGTTTGTTTCGGTAGGCGCTAACAGGCACCAGGATCACCCCTACGTTGGATATGCGCTGCCCGAGTCTGCACACTACGGAGATGCTAAAAAGCTGCGAGACGCCGGCTTCACGTCGGTTCGCAGTCACTACCCTCAAGACCCTGCTTTCATGGATGCATGCGACGAACTGGGCATCCTGGTAATTGTGTCGAATCCCGGATGGCAGTTTATGGGGGATGATAGATTTAAGCGACGTGTCATAGAGAACGCCCGCCGCATGGTCCGCAGGGACCGCAATCACGCGAGCGCCATGCTTTGGGAAGCGGCGCTGAACGAAATTGATAACGCGCCTATCGCCACAGACCTTTACCGGGCCGTTCACGAGGAATATCCCGGCGATCAGTGCTACGTCGCCGGCGACCACATTAGTCCGTTCGACGATTTTCCTGGATGGGACGTTGAATTTTGGGAGAACGATGGCACGCGCCCGCAATGGATACGCGAGTGGGGCGATCAAGTGGACAACTGGTCGGACCAGCAGTCGAGCAGTCGCGTCCCAAGATCCTGGGGAGAAATGCCTATGCTTGTGCAAGCATGGGCACACCTTACGCGGCTCAACGATTTATGGAAGGACAATGATGGCCCGGCGGGCCGCGGTAAAGGCCGCCTTTGCGGTGCAGGACTATGGGCAGGCATTGACTGTTATCGCGGCTACCATGTCCAGCCTTTTTACGGCGGTCCTCTGGACCTGTTTCGACTGCCTAAGTTTAGTTACTTTATGTTTCAGAGCCAGCAATCGCCATACTTGCGATCCACTGTCTCAGAGGCAGGCCCCATGGTTTATGTCGCTAACTTTGCAACGTTCCTGTCGCCTTCTACGGTCACCGTATTCAGCAACTGCGACGAAGTCCGACTATGGCAAAATGGCTTACTTGTCGCTTCGCAGAAGCCAGATACGGGATACCGCATCCCGCATCCGCCATTCAGCTTTACGATTGGTCAGTTCACCCCCGAGCGCTCGATGATGTTTTCAACAGGGGTAGCGGAACCGGGGGTGGAAATAG
>JAYVDT010000295.1:0-1501 GCA_043749265.1 Rhodanobacteraceae bacterium
TCCGTCATCTGCATGCGGCTGTGGAGTTCGTTCTGCTGCACTTCTACCGCGAAGATGCTGACCTGCGAGCTCTCCATGTCTTCGAGCACGGCCACCGGCATGCCGACGAGCGGGCGAGGCGCAACTTCTTCAAGCACAAACGAGTTCCACGTGCAGCCTACCGCCTCCAACTCAAGCGCAATCGCGGCAGCGATGACAATACAGCTGCGATCCGTGATGAGCGTGACTTTTTCCTCGCGTTGAACCTTCAGGCAGGTAATCACCGCATTGCGGGCGCCTTCAGAAAAATCCGCCGGAAATGCGATGTCCAGCAGATCAGTCTGCACCTTCGCTGGTCGGGGTTCCACATTTGGCGCTACATCGTTCATTTGCATGCCTCCAGAATATCGCGTTCCGGCCGGATCGGCTCTTTTTACAGTCCAACTCTGGTCTCCGCGGCCATGTAATCCACCACCGCCTGAAGGCTTCCAGTCTCTTTGAACACCTTCAATTGGCGATCCGCGCCGGATCCCTGCTCAAGCATGGTGTGAATGTATTCGATCTCCTTTCGACTGCCGAGTTCGTCCAGCACATCGTCGATAAAAAGCAGATATTCGACGATCAGCTCACGCACCGGCACCTCAATCTGTTTGCCGAAATCGATCATCTTGCCGTCTAGCCCATACCGTACCGCCCGAAACTTGTTCTCCATCAGCAGCGGACGCGAGTATTGCCGATAATCCTGGTTGCTCTCGTGCAGGTGCCACAGCTTGCACGCCGTCGCCTGGATGAGCGCCGCAATCGCAATCGACTCCTGCGCGCGCAGCGGAATATCGCATGCCCGTACCTCGACCGTATCGAAAAACGGATGCGGCCGGATGTCCCACCAGATCTTCTTGGCATTGTCGATGCAATTGGTCTTGATAAGCAGATTGACGTAGCTCTCAAACTCCGAGTAGCTTGCGAAGCTGTCGGGAATATTCGTTCGAGGAAAGTTCTCAAACACCTTGGCCCGGTAACTTTTGTAGCCCGTTTCCATGCCCAGCCAGAAAGGCGAATTGGTCGACAGCGCCAGGATGTGCGGCAGGAAATATCGCAGCGAATTCATAATCCGAATCGCCGCTTCCTTGTCCTCGACCCCGATGTGAACATGCAGCCCGAAGATGAGGTTCGAGCGCGCCACTAATTGCAGATCCTCCACCACCTTGTCGTAGCGCGGATCGGGATAAATCTCCTGCGAGCGCCAGTCTGCAAACGGATGAGTCGCCCCCGCGACCAACATAAGTCCATTCTCGTCTGCGAGCCGAATCATGTTGCGGCGCAGGTCAAACAAGTCCTCCTTTGCCTCGTGAATATTGCGGCAGATGCGCGTCCCAACCTCAATGACCGACTGATGCATCTCGGCCTTGACCCGCTCTTCCAGACGAAGCTTTCCCTGCGTCAGCATCTCCGTCGCTATGTGCGAGCGTAGATCGCGGGTGTTGGGATCGACCGTCTGGTACTCCTCTTCAATGCCAAGCGT
>JAYVDT010000296.1:0-15694 GCA_043749265.1 Rhodanobacteraceae bacterium
GCTGCATGAAGAACTCGAGTCCGACCATGCTTTGCCGCTACATCTTCACCTCGCTGTCTTCAAATTCGACCACTTCGAATGGGCGATCGAAAAAGCCACGGAACTCGGCGTACAGGGGATCACTCCAATCCTAGCGCGTAGAACCGAGAAGCACCTTGCACAGGCGGCGTTGAAGCGCGTAGAGCGTTGGCGACGTATCGCCCATGAAGCCAGCCAGCAGTCACGCCGCACGAGCGTCCCAGAGGTCGCAGATCCTGTCGCGCTGAAGGTTGCACTCGCCGCAGAGCAGGCCCCTGTGCGCATCCTGCTCAGCGAGACGGAGCAATCGCTGTCGCTCATGGATGCTCTCGCTCAGAGGCCAGCAGAAGCTGGAAGTTATGCGCTGGCCGTCGGTCCTGAAGGGGGCTGGACTCCCGACGAAATGGCCACGTTCACCATGCATCACTGGACCCCTGTAACCCTCGGGCCACGCATTTTGCGCGCAGAGACAGCGGCCATCGCAGCCATCGCAGTTGCCGGTAGCCTTCTCGGATAAACGCCCGTGTCGATGCAGGCTAAGTGAGTACGGAGGCCTGCGGCGCAAGTGGCTCAGGCACATTCACCTCACCCAAGGTTTCAAGGAGGATGATCTCAACCGTCCGGGCCATCGCGCTCAACGGCAACGAGTTCAGCCACTCACTGAACGGCTCTTCGAGTTCACTTGCAAGCTCGTGCAGACCGAAGAAGGCGTAAGCCACGACGGCGCAGAAGATCGGTGTAGCGAAGCCCAGCGTTCCCACCAGCCCGAACGGGAGCATGAAGCAGAAGGCATAGGCTGTGCGATGCAGCAATAGCGTGTAGGTAAAGGGCGTGGGAGTTACCTTGATGCGCTCGCAAGCCGCCTGAATGGCGCTCACCGCGACGAGGCGCTCATCCAGATGCGCAAACAGCAATTCGCCGATCTCGGCTGATTGCAACATCGCATTAAGTTCACCTGAGACTTGTCGCAAGAGAGCGTCCGGTACATTACCCGGGCGGTTAATCTATTCTGATGCCGGATCGTAGAAATTGACCTGTGCAGGCCGGGGCTGGCTGCGCAGATGCGCCATGAGGGGGCACATAGGCGATCAGCTTGCGGACCATGCGCTCTCGACGAGCACGGTCCCCACGGGGCAAGGTCATCAGCAGCCGAGCAAGTGAGCGGATGTCGCCGATAAGTGCACCTAACTGACGACGCGCCTCTCACCAACGGTCGTAGCTGATGTTGTTGCGAAGCCGAGAAAGATAGACAGCGCAATGCCGAGGAGCGTGAACGGTGCCACGTTCAGCTTTCGAAGCAGAACCGGAAAGCGGTACCCGAGCTTTGCGATGAGCAGAGGAAAGACCGCAATCATAAGAATCTGTGGCAGGATCTTCGGCACAATCGACAACCGAAAAATTCCCAACAGCTCCCAGGCGCGCGGCCTCTGCCTGATAATCAATGGCTGCCCCTAGCTGAAGATGTCCTTCATCTTATCGAAGAGGCCGCGAGAGTGCGGTTCATTCTCAACCACCATCGTCTCGCTGAGCTGCTTCATCAACTGCTTCTGTTCGCGCGTGAGCTTGGTTGGCGTGGCCACGCGGATTTCTACAATAAGGTCACCCTTGCCGCGCTCGTTAAGGTGCGGAACGCCCTTGCCGCGCAGACGAAACTGGCGGCCGCTCTGAGTGCTTTCAGCGATCTTGATGGTCTCGCGACCTTCCAGCGTTTCGATCTCGAGCTCGGTTCCAAGTGCAGCCTGTGGAAACGATATCGGTATGACGCAGTGGACATCGTCACCATCGCGCTCGAAGAACTTATGCTTCTTGACGCTGAGCACGACGTAGAGGTCGCCCGCAGGTCCGCCGTGACGGCCAGATTCTCCTTCGCCCTGGTAGCGGATGCGTGTGTCCTGTTCGACACCCGCCGGCACCTTCACCAGAAGTGTGTGCTCGTGCTCGACAACGGTCTGGCCCGCGCAGGTCTTGCAGGGATCCGTGATGATGCTACCCGTGCCGTTACATTGCGCACAGGTGCGAGCGACCGAGAAGAAGCCCTGCTGGAAGCGAACCTGGCCTGCGCCCTTGCACTGCGGGCAGGTCTGGGGCTGCTTGCCCTTGGCTGCTCCAGTACCGCCACAGTCCTCGCAGGTCTCAGCGCGACGGATCGTAATCTCCCTTTCCACGCCGAAGATGGCTTCCGTGAATTCGAGCGCCATGTCGAAGCGGAGGTCACGGCCACGCTGAACGCGGGAGGCTCGGCGATTACCGCCCATGTTGAACATTTCGCCAAAGATATCGCCAAAGATATCGCCGACATCCTGGCCGCCGAAGCCGCCACCCTGGAATGGGTTGCCTCCGCCACCACCGCCGCCGTTCTGGAACGCAGCATGGCCAAAGCGATCGTAAGCAGCACGTTTTTCGCCGTCACTCAGAATTGAGTAAGCTTCAGAGCATTCTTTGAATTTGGCTTCTGACTCGGGGTTATCAGGGTTGCGATCCGGGTGATACTGCATTGCAAGTTTGCGATACGCGGTCTTGATCTCCGCATCGTTTGCGTCCTTGCGGACACCCAGGAGCTCGTAGTAATCGGTCTTCGTCACGTTTGCCGTGGCCATCGTTTCTTTAGTCTCTCAATCCGAAAAAGTCTTTGTCATCCATCAGCGAGATTAGTCGTTGACCTGAGCGGAATTTACGGCGATTCTTACCATCGCGGGACGCAGCAGGCGCTCGCGGATCTTGTACCCGCGGCGAATCTCTTCCAACACCTGGTGATCGGGGAATTCGGTAGTTTCGATGCTTCCGAGAGCCTCATGGATTCGCGGATCGAACTGCGCTCCCACGGATTCAACCGGCGTAACCTGCATATTTTTGAGGGCATCTTCCATCTGCTTCAGGATAAGTTCGACGCCGCCGCGAAGCTGGTCGGCCGAGCCCTGCGCCTTCAACGCAAGCTGAAAATTGTCCATAACGCTGAGAAACGGCTCCACTGTGTTGCCAATGGTGTACTCGCGGGCCTCCGCGCGTTCTTTGATTTCACGCTTGCGGGCGTTGTCGAACTCTGCCTGCAGACGCGCCAGTCGGTCGAGCAGTTGGTCGCGCTCGCCGCGAACCTGTTCGAGCTCAGCCTGCTCCTGCGAAATCTCTGCGCTGGCTTCCATGCCCGCTTCCACACGCTCTACGCCTGCTGCTGCCGATTCAACTTCCGGCCCATCCTTTAATTCATCTGACATCTGTTGTTCCCTTCCCTCACTTGCTGCATCACTTCCATTGTGGCCGATTCCTGCCCACCGCGTCACCTTGTCCCAGTTGCTGCGCATCGCTTTTCCTCTCAGAATTATCCCCGGAAGCCGTGAGCCTGCCGTTCCAGAACCTGTGCGACATAGCTTACGGCGTCCATCGTTCGCTCGTATTGCATACGCTTAGGGCCAAGGACGGCCACGGTCCCGCGATTTTCGCCGCCAAATCTTGCGGGTGCGGCGATGAGTACAAGCCCGGCCATCTCCGGCGCCTGATCTTCGAGATCGAAGACGACGCGGACGCTGTCCTGGCGGGTGTCAATATAAGCGTTCAGCAAATCCACAAGCTTCTGCTTGGCCTCGAGTGCACCGAGAATGTCGCGTAAACGCTCGCGGTCCTCAACTCCGGTCAAGGCCTGCGATCCGACCAGATTTGCAACGCCTTCCACATAAACGTTCTGTCCTGATATCGGGCTGCCTTCGGGCATCGCACCATGCCAGAGTTGCTGTACAGCGGTCATGAGCCGGTGGTATTCACGGCGCTCAGTTTCAACGCGGATGCGGAGTTCGGCGCGGACGCGTTCGATCTCCCACCCGCGGAAGTTTTCGTTTAGAAAGTTGGCGGCGGACTCAAGCTCAGGCAGCGAAAGGTCAACGGCGAGCGCGAGCACCCTGTCCCGCACCATGCCGCCCTTAGTCACGACAACCGCCAGAACACGGTTTGGGGCAAGTCGCGAGAAGTGGACGTGCTCCAGTTGGTCGCCGCCTGGTACCGCGGCAATCGCCACTCCTACACCGCTTGAGAGCGTGGCCAGAACATGGCTTGTGCGCTCCATGACTGCGTGTGTGCCAGCGACACCCGAAAATCGGGCGTCGATCTCATCGCGAGTACGCTGCGGCATGGATGGGCGAGGATTGGCGCCGGTTGACTCAAACCGGTCCACAAAGAGGCGGAAAGCGCTGCCCGTGGGGATGCGGCCGGCAGAGGTATGCGGCTGTTCAAGCAGGCCAGCCTCGGCGAGCGCAACCATCTCGTTGCGGATGGTTGCGGGACTCAGATTGGCGGTACCGAGAGAGGCGGCAATCGTCCCGGAACCCACGGGCTCGCCGGTTTCGATGTAGCGCTCCACCACCGTCATCAGGATCGCGCGTTGTCTTTGTGTAATTTCAGGCATCGCGTACATCCCCCTCAGCTAAATTCTACGCTTGGCGTCAAGACTGTTGTTACGGTTAGCTGATCTCCAGTACATCCCCTTCGCTGGCTGCAATTGTTTCCGCTGCGGCGATGACTTTATCCGCGACTTCGTAATAAGCACCGCCCAGTGCGCTATCGCGGCCTGCGAGCGCTACTGGCATGCCCGTGTCTCCGCCCTTGCGGACAGCCGGGTCAAGGTTGATCGCGCCCAGAAACTCGAGCTCGAACTGCCGAGCCGTCTGCTCCGTGCCGCCCGCTCCGAAGACGTCCAGAAGCGTGCCGTCGGGCATACGCATTTGCGACATATTCTCAATCATGCCGAGGACTTCTACCTTGACCTGGTGGAACATTTCAAGGGCTTTACGGGCGTCCTGAAGGGCCACACTGGAACCGGTGGAGACGACGACCGCGCCAGTCAACGGGACGGTCTGTACCAGCGAGATGACGACGTCGCCGGTGCCCGGCGGCAGATCGATGATGAGGTAATCGAGGATGCCCCACTCCACTTGTTGGAGGAACTGGCGGATGATCTGGTGCAACATCGGGCCTCGCATGACCATCGGCTTGTCACCGGGGGAGATCAGCCCGACAGAAATGAATTTGACGCCGTGCGCGGTGATGGGCTCGATGCGATTCTCGTCCACCACGTTAGGCTGACGCGTCACGCCGAGCATCATGGGGACGTTGGGGCCATAGATGTCGGCGTCGATCAGGCCGACCGAGTAGCCCATCTTGGCAAGGGCGACAGAGAGGTTGACGGCGACGGTGGTCTTGCCTACGCCGCCCTTGCCGCTGCCGACTGCGATAACGTGAGAGACGCCGGGGAGGGGTGTGGGGCCTTGCTGTGCTTGCTGAGGGGGTGCCATTGCGTATCTCCATGGTGCTGCGGTTGCTTATATATGCCAGTTGGTGGTTTGTTCTTCGCGGATTCGTTTGCGACGGAGAGTTTCGCCGGAGCGCATCTCGCGGCGGCGGCCCGCGTCTTCGTAACGACGGCGCTCGTGGTCAGTGACCAGTTCAAGCTGCGGAACGACGAGGCCGTGACCTTCTTTATCCACAGCGACGAACGTGATGTAAGCCGAACTGACAAGGCGCAGCTTCTGCATGTGCACGTCTTCTACCATCGCCTTGACGCCGACCTCCATGGAGGTGCGGAAGGCACGGTTGACGCTGGCTTTGAGGATCAGCAGGTCGCCCACGTGGACCGGCGCGACAAAGTCGAGGTGGTCCATGCTGGCGGTTACGGTGATGGCGCGGGCGTGGCGGCTTGCGGCCATTGCGCCGGTAAGGTCCATGAATTGCATCAGGCGCCCGCCAAAGAGGTTGCCGAGCGCGTTGGCATCGGCAGGAAAGATGATCTCGCTTCGCTCAGACTGCGACTCACTTACTTTTCGTGTAAGTGCTATTTCACTCATTGTCCCAGTTTACCGCGTTGGCAGATCGACCGTGGAATAGTACGGATCAGGGTGGATTCAATTCAGCGCTTCTTTTTAATCCACGCTCCTCCGTCCCAATCCGCGGTCGCCCTGCACTGTAAACGAGACGAACTAGAATGGAGTAATGAATAAGGTTGCGACGCTGTCACAGATTCTCGAAGCCAACCCGAACGATGCGTTTGCGCGCTACGGGCTGGCGATGGAGTACGTCTCACAGGGCAAGATCCCCGAGGGCCTGGTTGAGTTCAATCGCTGCATCGAGCTCAGCCCCGAGTACGTCCCCGCGTACCAGATGTCTGCTCAGACCATGGCCGCCAATGGTCAGCGCGAACTTGCGATTGCCCGGCTGCACAATGGGATCCTGGCCGCGATGCGAACCGGAAACCAGCACGCGCGGGACGAGATGGAAGCTCTGCGGGACGAACTGACCGGCGAGTAAGGCTCGATGAGGTGAACAACGAGCCCAAGCGAACGGTTCCAGCCGCGCCAAACATCTATACTCGACGTTATGGCGAACCCTGTACTTCCCTCCACCCTTGGCGCGCTGCGCACCTCTGAATTTACCCCCGAGCGCGTCTCGCGGTCAGTCAAGGATGAACTCCGCGACAACATGATCGCTCGTCTGCGCGTTATAGCGAAAACGAAGGAGCCGCTCTTCCCGGGGATCGTCGGGTATGACGACAGCGTTGTGCCGCAGATTGTGAACGCCGTACTATCCCGACACAACTTCATTCTGCTAGGTCTGCGTGGACAAGCCAAGAGCCGCATTCTGCGTGCGCTGACGACTCTGCTCGATCCCCAGGTTCCCTACGTTGCCGGATCCGAGTTGCGCGACAATCCCTACGCGCCGCTGTCGCGCTACAGCAAGAATGTTCTCGCGGAGCAGGGTGAGGATACCCCCATCGCGTGGATGACTCCTGAAGACCGCTACGTCGAAAAGCTTGCTACCCCAGACGTAACCGTAGCCGACCTCATCGGCGACGTAGACCCCATTAAGGCTGCGCGCTCCGGACAGGAGCTTGGCTCCGAACTGACCATGCACTATGGACTGCTGCCCCGCGCAAATCGCGGCATCTTCGCCATTAATGAAGTTCCGGACCTCGCCGGCAAGATTCAAGTCGCGCTGTTCAACATCATGCAGGAAGGCGACGTACAGATTAAAGGCTACCCCGTTCGGTTGGAGCTCGACGTGGCGATCGTCTTCTCCGCCAACCCGGAAGACTACACCGCGCGCGGCAAGATTGTGACGCCGCTCAAAGACCGCATTGGCTCGGAGATTCGTACGCATTATCCGGAATCGGTGGAAGAAGGCATTTCGATCACCGAGCAGGAGTCCTGGACCTCGCGCAGCTACAACCGCGAGAGCGAAGCGAATGTACCAGCGCCTATTCACACGATTGAGATTCCGCACTACATTCGCCAGATCGTCGAGCAGATTGCCTTCACAGCACGCGAGGACAAAAAGGTAGACAAACGCTCCGGCGTTTCGCAGCGCCTGCCGATTTCGACGCTGGAGCTAGTTGTCTCGAACGCGGAACGTCGTGCACTGATTCATGGCGAAAGCGTCGTCGTACCGCGCGTTGGCGACATCTATGCCGCGCTGCCCGGCATCACCGGCAAGATCGAGCTGGAGTATGAGGGTGAAATGCGCGGAGCCGATACAGTGGTCCGCGAGATCATCCGCACGTCAGTCGCGCATGTCTTCGACCAGCACTTTGCAGATGTCAACACGCAGCACATTGAACAGTGGTTCAATCTCGGTGGATCTGTTCAGCTAAACGATGCACAGCCTGCCGCCACGTCACTCGATGAGTTAAAGCAGATTCAAGGACTGTTTGAGAAGTTGGCTCCCTTCCACATCACCATGACGTCGCAACCGGAGATTGCAGTCTCCGCGGCTGAGTTCCTGTTGGAAGGCATGACCGCGCACAAGCGCATCAGCCGGTCAGAAGAGCGCGCCTTTACAGCGGGAGAGAAGAAGCAACGCAACCAGGACGCATCCGAGTTTGCGGAACGTGTCCGCGATCGCGAGTTTGGCGCGGATCCGAAGTCCAGGAGTCGGCGCGGCTTCAACTAAAGGTTGTACCCGGTAACGCGAAAGTGGAACTGTGCGCAACTAACGGCGCTGTTACTTTCGGTTCCATGACAATCCTCCGTTACTTTGCTGCTTTGGGCCTGCTTGTAGCTGGACTGCTGAGTGCGCAGTCGATTGCTACCCCGCCCGCGACCCAAACATACGTCAACCCTGAGATTGGCCTGCGTCTCAACTACCCGGCAATTTTTAATCGCGAAGAGCCCGCTGGGCTGAGCCGCTTTGAACGCTCCATCCTGACTCTGCATCCTACACCCGAGGGCACCCAGGCCGCGGTTGACCCCTGCACTCCCGTGCTTCTCGCATTGGGCTCTGGCTTGGATCGCCCTGATCAGATCATCCGGAAGGGTAAGCCGACCATTTTGCAGCCCAAGGGCACCTTGTCACTTTCTGAGATTAAACGCTCATGCGTAGACAAGGATATGGTTGACGATACGCTGCTGGCCCAGGTGGTGGGCGCCACCTCCAAGATTGATGGCATGCGTCCGCTGGCCAAGCTCAGCAATAGCTTCACGCTGGGCAGCACGGTCTGGTTCGCCTCTGCGGCCGGCTTCAATAAAGATGAGACGGGCAAGCGCAACGCCTCGGCGGGCACGACGATCATCGGGACCGCAGGCGCAGTCGTCAACAGCCACATGCTGGTATGGACGATTACGTCGAACGATCCGGAGCTGTTCAACCGACTGCTGAACTTGTCCGTGTGCTTCGATTCAGGCTGCAGCAACGGCCTGGAACACCTGGTGCAGTTTCGCCTCAACACTCCGTCGAAGCAGGAAATTGCTGCCCGGTAGTTGAGATTAGCTTAGTAGGGTGCCTCTGCACTCTCCAAGACGGATCGGCATCTGCCCTTCCGCCTGACCCCAACCGGTGAGGATAATTTCGTCGCCGTCCTCGAGGAAAGCGCGGCGCTCGCCATTGGGAAGTGTGATGGGTTCGTCTCCGTTGCGCGTCAGTTCGAGAAGGCAACCGGCCTGCTCACGACGTTCGCCGGAGATGGTTCCAGTGGCCAGAAGATCTCCCGGCCGCAGGTTGCAGCCGCCACTCGTGTGGTGCGCCACCATCTGTTCCGGCGTCCAGAAGAGTCCCCGAGAGTTGCTCTCGGAGACCTGCATGGGAGCGAGCACGGCACGCCTGCTTCGGGTCGTGGATATTTGAACCACAAAGCTGAGGTTTACCAATTCAAGATGCTGATTTTGGAGATAGGGGAGGATCCCGTTCTGGTGTTGCTGAGCTCGGACTTTTAGAGAATTCAGAGCTTCCATGGGAGTGATCCAGGGCGAGACCGACGTACAGAAGCTCTTGCCCAGGAAAGGCCCCAGCGGCTGGTACTCCCACGCCTGAACGTCTCGGGCGGACCAATCGTTGAGAAGGCTGACGCCGAAGAGATGATTCTCGGCTGCGTCGATCGGGATCGGCTTGCCAAGGGCGTTTCCGTGCCCGATGTAGAAGCCCAGCTCAAGCTCGTAGTCCAGTTTTTCGGTGGGGGCGAAGACGGGCGAGGGGTTGGCACGGCGCTGGCCGGCGGGGCGACGAACGGCGGTGCCGCTGGGCACAAGCGAGCTCGCACGACCGTGGTACGCGATGGGCACCCAATCGTAGTTTTCGAGCAGCGGCTTCTCCGGCCGGAAGAGTTCGCCGACCCTCTGCGCGTGATGGCGCGAGGCGTAGAAGTCGGTGTAGTCCCCTACCGTGGCCGGGAGTTCGAGCGGCAGATCGTGCAGAGGTACGAGCGCGGCTTCAAGAACCTTACGATCCCGGTTGGCTCGGCTCAGGAGAAACTGGAGCACATTCCGGAGTTCACGCCAAGCGGCGGGCCCAAGGCCCATGAAGTGGTTGAGGGTAGTTTCTGACAAAGCTTCCCGCAGGTGTTCAGGGAGCAATGGCGAGGCTACCTTCAAATCAAGCAGACACGCGCCAATCCCCACGGCGATGCGCCGCTTCCCTTTTTCATCCAGAAAGCAGGTAAAGGGGAGGTGGTTGAGCCCGCGTCCGAGTTCAGGATCGTTGGCGCCGAAGACCCACGATTGGGTGTTAGATGGCATCCCGTCATCCTACCCGAGGTTGCTGCGCAGTACGCATGCACTACGCAGCAACGCTTAGATACCTAGGAGGCGGTGGCGGTAAGTTCATGGCTTGGATCGATGGTCTGCGCGGGCAGTTGCGTCTTGTTCTTACGTCCGAGGCTTTCGAGCAGGGTCTTCAGCAGGACGTAGAGGACGGGGATGAACACCAGGTTCAAGATCGTTGAGAGAATCATGCCGCCGATCACGGCCGTTCCCACGGAGTGTCGTCCGAGCGCGCCAGCGCCGGTTGCAACATATAACGGCATGACACCCAGGATGAATGCGACGCTGGTCATCAAGATCGGCCGCAGCCGCAGTTCGGAAGCTTCAATCGCGGCCTCCGTGATGGACCGGCCCTGGGTCCGCAATTGCTCCGCGAACTCGACTATCAGGATGGAGTTCTTAGCCGATAGACCGATGAGCATGACCAAACCGATCTGGACGTAGACATCGTCTACCAGGCCACGCGCCGCGACGAGCGAGAGCGCTCCGAGGACGGCCATGGGGACGGCGAGCAGGATGATGAATGGCAGCGCAAACGACTCATACAGCGCCGAGAGGGTCAGGTAGACAACCAGCAGGCCAAGGCCAAAGATGATGATGGCCTTGCCTGCCGACTCATACTCTTCAAGCGCAAGACCGGTCCAGGAGAAGGTCATGCCCTGTAGCTTGTTCTTTTCGAACAACTTCTGCATGGCGTCGAGACCCTGGCCGGACGAGAGACCTTGGATAGGCGAACCGTCAATCTCTGCCGAGCGATAGAGGTTGTAGTGGTAGATAACCTGCGGTCCGGAGGTTTCATTGAGCGCGACGAGGTTGTCGAGCGGCACCATCGCGCCGGCGTCTGAACGGACGTAGAACTGGCGGAGATCCTGCTGGTTGCGGCGATACTGCTGGTCTGCCTGCACGTAAACGCGGTACGACCGGTTGTTGAAGTCGAAGTCGTTGACGTAGCTGGAACCCATGAACGTGCCCATGGCAGCGGAGATCTGGCTGATCGAAACGCCGATGGCCTTGGCCTTTTGACGGTCGATGGTGACGGCAACCTGCGGATCGTTCGCCGTAAAGGGCGAATACATTCCGGTAAGTTGGGTCCCCGGCGCGCGCGTCTGGCCGATCATCGTGTGCACGACGCGGTCAATGTCGCCGAAGGAGTTGCGGCCTTGATCCTGGAGCTGGAACTGAAACCCTCCGACGGAGCCAATACCCTGAATTGCCGGCGGCTCAAACGCGGCGACGATGCCGCCAGGAACGCCGAAGAGTTTGGGAGCGATGTCTGCGACGATCTCTTTAGCGGAGTGGCCCTTGCCCAGCTTGACACGTGCATCAATTGGTTTAAGTGGGGCGAAGATAATGCCGGAATTCGGGCTTGAACCTCCGGAGAGCGAGAAGCCCATGACAGAGAAAGTTCCAAAGACATCCTGATTCTGGCGGATGATAGCCGAGGCTTTATCGGCGACGTCGGTGGTGTAAGAGAGTGAGGCGCCCGGAGGTGTCTGGACGATGCAAAGGAAATAGCCCTGGTCTTCGCTGGGCACGAAAGCTGTAGGCACATGGTTATACATGTACGCCGTGGCAGCCAGGCCCGCGGCAAAGAGGATAAAGACGATCGTCTTGGCACGCATGACCAGGAATGTGACAAGGATGGCATACCAGGAGCCAAGCTTCTTGATCCCATCA
The DNA here is from genome assembly GCA_043749265.1 of Rhodanobacteraceae bacterium. Lineage (GTDB taxonomy): Bacteria > Acidobacteriota > Terriglobia > Terriglobales > Acidobacteriaceae > Edaphobacter. The sequence continues at coordinate 11,703 of JAYVDT010000296.1, forward strand.
TCTATCAACTTGAGCAGGCCACCGTGGTGCTGCTCCGGCCGGAGAAGGATAGCGGCCAGAGCGGGTGACAGCGTGAGCGCGTTGAAGGCAGAAATGGCGATGGCGAACGCGATCGTGAGCGAAAATTGCTTGTACAGAATGCCAGTGGTTCCCGGGAAGAAGCTGACCGGAACAAAGACCGATATGAGTACCAGCGAGGTCGCGATAACAGCGCTTGTGACCTCCCGCATACCGACACTAGTGGCTTCATGCGCATCCGACATGCCCTCCGAGATGTGGCGCTGAACGTTTTCAATGACGACGATGGCGTCGTCCACAACGAGTCCGGTGGCTAGGGTGATGCCAAAGAGCGTAAGCGAATTGATGGAGAAGCCGAAGAGTTTTACGAAGAGGAATGTGCCGACCAGAGATACCGGGATGGTGACGGCCGGAATGATCGTAGCGCGCCAGTCCTGCAAAAACAGGAAGATAACAATAATCACGATCCCGATAGCTTCACCGAGCGTAATAAGTACCTCGCGAATCGAGTCCGCCACGACCTGCGTGGTGTCGACAGCGATGACGTACCTCATGCCCGGTGGAAAGTCTTTTTGCAGCGTGTTCAGGACTTCGCGGCACTTTTTGGCTACGTCCAATGCATTCGCGTTGGCGAGTTGTTGGATACCGACACCGACGGCGTCGCCACCGGAAAACTTGAGCGAAGAAGCGTAGCTTTCCGCACCTATGTCGGCGTGTCCAACGTCTCTAAGCAGGACCAATCCAGCGCCGTTTCCATTTACAGCACCAGCCTGGCCTTTCAGTATTATGCTTTCGAATTGCTTCGCGCTCGTCAGGCGGCCGACAACGCGGACGGCCATCTGGTAGTCCTGATTGCCGGCGTTGGGCGGAGAGCCCAATTGTCCCGCCGCGATTTCGACGTTCTGCTCCTGCAGAGCCTGGGTCACATCGAGCGCTGTCAATCCACGAGCGGCTAGCTTGGCTGGGTCGAGCCAGACACGCATAGCGTACTTGCGTTCGCCGAAGACATTCACGTCTCCGACACCGGGAACGCGCTTGAGAGCATCGCGGACGTAGACGTCGATGTAGTTGGAGATGAACTGATTGGAGAGGCTGTGATCCGGCGAGGTAAAGCCGGCCACCAGGACAAAGTTGGGGTTGGCCTTGGTGATCGTAATGCCAGTGTTATTGACCGCGGCCGGCAAGCGACCGGCTGCCGAGGAGACGCGATTCTGGACGTCCACCGCGGCGATCGAGAGATCGTAGCCCGTCTGGAACGTGACCGTGATGGCCGAGGTACCGTCGTTGGCCGACACGGACGAGATATAGCGCATACCCTCGACGCCGTTGATGGACTGCTCCAGCGGAATTGTTACGGCGGACTCGACGATACCCGCGTTGGCGCCCACGTAGTTTGACGTGACGACCACCTGGGGTGGCGCCAACTGCGGATACAGCGAGATCGGAAGCGTCGGAATGGAGACCGCGCCAGCCAGGATAATCAGCAACGCGCAGACAGTGGCGAATATGGGACGGCGAATGAAAAAATCTACCAAGCTGGTTTCCTCTTCCTACTGCTTCAGGCCCAAGCGCCTGCGATTGCAAAACTCCTTGGCTAGACGCCTTGGTAGACGAGCCCCAGGAAGACTTCCGATTTCATAAACCCGCCGCCCCACTTGGCATCGTAGGCAGCCGTGGGCTTGGCGGCGGCAACTTCTTCAAGCGACTTACCCTGTTTCTTCAGGCTTGCGACGTTGTCACGAATGCTCACGAGCATGTCGTGATAATCCGCAAACTGCGCCTTGTTACCGATAGGGCCGTGGCCGGGAATGATAACCGTAGTGGCGTTCGCCATCTTGAGCGTCCGATCCGCCGCAAGGATCATCCCATTAATACTGCCGCCAGAAGAGTAGTCGATGAACGGGTAGAAGCCGTTGAACCAGGTATCACCCGCGTGCAGAACATCCGCGTCCTTGAAGTGAACGGAGATATCGGTGTCGGTGTGGGCGGGCTGGTAGTAAGCCAAGTTCAGAGTCTCGCCGTTGAGCTTGAGCGTGTGGGTCTCGGCGAAGGTTTGTGTGGGTAGCGCCCCTGCCGGCGATGGCGGAAAGGTGGCCTGGAACGCGGCAATGGTCTGTGTGGTGCTCAGGCGCTCCTTCGTCTTGTCGTGCGCGAGGATGGTTGCGCCTGCGGTATGCACCCACTCGTTGCCGTCAGTGTGATCAAAGTGCCAGTGCGTATTGATGAGGTGCGTGATGCGATCTGCGCTCAGTGCCGTCAGAGCCTCCGTGATCTGCGGCTGCGATGTGGAGTAACCTGCATCCACCAGCAGCTTGCCCTGCGCGCCAGTCAACACGGCGATGTTGCCACCCGAACCCATCAGCACACTGACGTTGCCGCGAAGCTTCTGGGTGGTGACTTTAGCAGTGGCACCGGCCGCCCGCCCTTGTACGACGATCGCCGGTAGCTCAGCGTGTTGCGCGAAAAGAAACCGCGGGGAAAGGAACGCGCCCGTTGCGACTGCTGCGGTAGAGCCAAGGAACGCACGGCGGGTAACGTTCTGCATTTTCAATCCATTCTTCATTGCAAATCTCCTGATAGGTTTGTTGAACTCTGTTTAGCTTTTGCCAGCGGCAGCCGGCGGCGGTGCGGTAAGAGGTTTGACCGGCGCACCTTCTCCAATAAACTGCAGGCCGGAGACGATGACCTGGTCACTAGGATTGAGCCCGTCGAGGACCGGGTAGGTATTGCCGATTGTGTCGCCCAACGTCACGGCAACCAGGTGGGCGACGAATCCGCCACCCTGCGTCTTGGCCACGTAAACGAATGCCTGCCCACCGATCTGCGTGACCGCGAGCACCGGAACCGTTGGCTTGGGTGTCGAATTCCACGTGATGCGCGCGTTCACAACCTGTCCATTGCGAACCTGATTGCCTGCCGGGATGGATGCCTTGGCAAGAATGCCCTGGAGGCCGCTATCGACCTGCGGCGAAATAAAGGAGACAGTGGTCCTCGCGACGACCTTACCGCTGGTGTCCAGAATTTCAACCGGCAGCCCTATTTTCACGAGAGATACCCGCTCTGTTGGCACATAGATGTAGGCCTCCAGGCCGGACTTTTCATCCACCGTCGTGAGCAGGGTGGTGGACGTGACGTGATCGCCCTGATGCACCGGTATGTCCCCGACAACGCCCGCAAATGGCGCCCGTATCTGATAATAAGCAAGTTCCTGACGCTGAGTCGCGGTCCCAGCAGTGCTGGCGTCGTAGCCGGCCTTTGAGCTTTCAAACGACTGAACTGCTGTATCGTAAGCCTGTTTGGACGTGATGCCGGCTTCGTAGAGGCGCTTCTGGCGTTCCACCTCAGACTTGTTGAACTGGTAAAGAGCATTGGACTGCGCCTGGCTGCCAGCCTGCTGTTGCACCGCGGCCACCTGCTTGAGCGGATCGATCTGCATCAGCAATTGCCCCTGCTTCACGGACTGCCCGCTGGTCACGAAGATGCGAGTGAGGTTGCCATCGACCTGCGGCTGTATTGTGGCCGAACGGCGGCTCTTGATCGTGGCGACATAGGTATCGCCGGAAGGAACCGCGGAGAGAGAGACCGGGGCCACCATCACGGGCATAGGCTGTTGAGGAGGCGATGGTGGATCCGCCTTCTTACATCCAGAGAGACCTGCGAGCATCATCGTTGCCGACACTAATATTTTGGTACGTCCTTGCACTCAAGTTCTCCTGGTCGCGCAAAGTAGGTTGCACGGCCTGTTTCCACGGTTCGAATTTTTAGATTCGGTCAGAATCAGGAAGATGCGAAAGAGTTATGACTAATGGGATTTTTGACATACAACGCCGCGCCAAGTAATCTTGAGAAGGAAAGATACGGCAAAAGCAGTGTGGGGCTGCCCGTGTAATCCACATGCGTCCCCGTCGTCCAGAGGCCTAGGACACCGCCCTTTCACGGCGATGACACGGGTTCGAATCCCGTCGGGGACGCCA
>JAYVDT010000297.1:0-15635 GCA_043749265.1 Rhodanobacteraceae bacterium
CTGCAGCAGATCATCCAGCGCGTCGAGATTTGCCGTCGTAGCGCTTCCCTCCGCGCCTTGCGCAAGCCCACGCACCATCAACTCCGGTGCGATTGCGCCCACCAGCCCCACCAGGCCACGAGGAACTGCAGCCGTCACCAACCCAGCCCCAGCCCTTAGACAAGCCACGGACGCCATGCTGGGCGCGCCAGCGGTGCCGTAGCTTCCGCCCACTACCAGTACATGGCCAAAGTTCCCCTTGTTTGAGTTGATGGGACGGCGCCCCTCGGTCAGAGTCTTCGAACCTCCAGTCCAGCGCAGCGGTGGATCGCTCTTCACGGCGGCCTCGGGAGATCCGATATCGCCAACGACGACCGGTCCGAAAACATCCGCCGTCAGATGTCCAAAGACATGCGCGAACTTCGGCGCGGTAAATGTCACAACCGCCGTCGCTCGGAAAGCGCCTGCAACCGTCTCTTCGCAGGAATCCGTGTCCCATCCACTGGGAAGGTCCACTGCGACAACCGGTACTTTGATCCGTGCGAGCGCATCGCGAACTACAACCGCCGTGCCCCGGAGCGGCGGCTTGAACCCAGTGCCGACTATGGCATCAATCAGCAGGTCGGCCTCGCCGAGCAACTCAGCCAGATCATCGACGCTCCACTCCGCGCCCGCTTCTTCGATGATCTCGTCCGAGGTAGCCTCCAGGAGTTGCTGCAGCGCCTTTCCTGCGACGCCCTTCGCCTCGTCCTTCCGGCCCATCAGCAGCACTCTTACGCCAACGCCCTCGCCCGCCAGCAGACGAGCCGTGACGAAGCCATCCGCACCATTGTTGCCCTTGCCGCAGATTACCATCACCCGGGCAGCATCTGGATACTGGCGCAGGCAGAACGCGGCAACAGCCTCGCCGGCACCTTCCGTCAACGCATCGCTCGGGATGCCGCCTGCAATTGTTCTTTCATCCGCCTGCGCCATCTCTGCTGCTGTCAAAACCTTCATTGTGGCGCTCCCTAAAATAATGCAAAGCTCAAACTGGAAAGAGCAGGATCAAACCGGACAAAGAAACGGAACAATGGCAACCTCATCCGTACTCATCCCGCTTTCATCCCGCTCTCATCCTCGTTACGTACTGCGGTTTATCCCTAGCTCTTTGCGCCGAATGCCAGGTCGATCAGCGCACGCTCTTCCATCTCGTGAGCCTTGGCGGAGCCCGTTGCGGGGCTCGCACTTGCGCTGCGCTTGACGCTGATTACGACACGATCGCGAGCCATGCGACGCAGATGCGGCATGACGTAGGACAGCGCGCCCATGTTGGCCGGCTCTTCCTGAACCCACACCACTTCCGCGTGTGGGTGCATGTCCAGAGCGGCCTGCATCTCGGCTTCCGGCCACGGGAAAAGCTGGTCCACAAACACGACGCCAACGCTCATATCCTTGCGCTTTTCGCGCTCTACGCGCAGGTTGTGGCCAATCTTGCCAGAGCAGATCAGCAGCCGCCGCGGACTTTGAACAGCCCTGTCTGGAACGACATTCATAAAGCGGTCCGCTGTAAGATCCGCCACGGTGGAAGAAGCATCCGGATGCCGCAACATGCTCTTGGGCGTGAAGACGATCAGCGGCTTGCGCCACCTGCGATTAGCCTGACGCCGCAGGAGATGGAAGTGTTGCGCCGCAGTAGAAGGCTGCGCGATCACCATATTGTCGTTCGCGGCAAGTTGCAGGAAGCGCTCCATCCGTGCGCTGGAGTGCTCCGGGCCCTGGCCTTCGTAGCCATGCGGAAGCAACATCACAATGCCGCTGAGCAGGTGCCACTTGGCCTCGCCGGCGGAGATGAACTGGTCGATGATGATCTGCGCCCCATTAGCGAAGTCACCAAACTGCGCCTCCCACAGGACCAGCGTCTCGGGGAAGTCGCGGGAGTAGCCGTACTCATAGCCGAGCACCGCGGCCTCACTCAGAAGAGTGTTGTAGACCTCAAAGCGAGTGTCCTCCGCAATGTGCGCGAGCGGCACGTACTTGGCTTCGGTCTCCACGTCAATAAGGACGCTATGGCGCTGATTGAAGGTGCCGCGCTGCGAATCCTGTCCAGTCAGACGCACCGGCGTTCCCTCCTTGACCAGCGACGCAAATGCAAGCAACTCCGCCATGCCGTAGTCGAACGCGCGCTTGCCGTCTGCCATCTCGGTGCGCTGGTCGTACAGCTTCTTGACCTTGGGATGGATGTGGAAGCTTTCCGGGTAAGACACTAGCAAGGCCGTGAGTTCTTTGATGGCTTCAGGCGTGATGCCGGTCTTCAACCTGGCGTCTTCGAGCGTCAACGACCCGCCGAGAAAGCTGTCCCAGTAGCCCGGAAGTTGCGCGAGGTGAGGGATAACTTCCGCCTGGGTCGCCTTCTTCTGGTCGGCGAGGAACGCCTCCTGTATGGCCGTGACTTCAGCCCTGGCATCCACGCCGATGCTTTTGGCGTAGGTCTTATACAGCTCCGGCATGTCCTTGATGATGGCGTAGCGCTTGGGGGAGGTGACCGTGGGGTCATCCACCTCGCTGTGCCCGTGACGACGGTAGCCGATCAGATCGACCACGACATCGCCGCCGAACTTCGCGCGATACTCCGCAGCGATGCCTGCCACGCGGATCACCGCATCGGGGTCTTCGGCGTTGACGTGGAAGATAGGGACGGGGAGGCGCTTGGCGATATCGGTCGCAAAACGCGAGCTATTCGACTCCTCCGGCGTGGCCGTGAAGCCGAGCAGATTATTGACGATTACGTGAATCGTTCCACCGACATCGTAGCCATGCAGCGTCGCCATGTTGAGCGTCTCTGCCAGAACGCCCTGCCCGGCAAACGCCGCTTCTCCGTGGATGACGATCGGCACGACCTGCTTTTTGCCGTCCTTGCCCAGGCGGGTCTGTTTGGCGCGCGCGCGGCCCAGAGCGACTGGGTCGACGGCCTCAAGGTGGCTGGGGTTTGAGACAAGGTGCAGCGCAATCTTTTCGCCGCGGGGCGAGACGTAATCTCCGGTGGCGCCCTGGTGGTACTTCACGTCGCCACCGCCCATGGTGCTTCGTGGGTCAACATCCTCAAACTTGGTGAAGATCTCCGCCGCGCCGCGGCCGATCGTATTCGTCATTACATTCAGGCGCCCGCGATGGCTCATCGCAATGACTGCCATGCTGACACCCGCGCCGGCACTTACCTCAAGCGTGCGGTCCAGATAGGGGATCAGGACAGTCAGGCCTTCCAGCGAAAAACGCTTGGTGCCAAGATACCGGGACTGAATCACCTGCTCGAAGAGCTCTGCCCGGATCAAGCTGGTCAAGACTCTTGCCTGGTCTATCCTCGGTGCCGACCGCTCCATCTGCGCTTCAATCCACTCACGCTTTTCAGCGTTGGCGATGTGCATGAATTCGACGCCTATGGTGCCGCAATAATAGCTGCGCGCCTCGGCTGCGGTCTCTTCGTCGCCCTCGGGCAAGGTCGTTGGAAAGGGCTCAGGCGGCAGATACTGGCCGAGCGGATCGAGCGTCGTCTGCAGGTACCCCCACCGCCTGAATACCTCGAATGTCTGTTCCCGTCGCTTCGCGTTGGTTTCTGTGCCATTCGCCGTCGTCGCCACAACCACACCCATCGCTTTTTTCACCTTCGTTGCCATCAAAAGACCCCTTGTCCTTGAAACCGTCACCCGGCGTACAGCTCTTGAATTATGGCGAAACTGAGGTTCCGCATCACTTGATATGCTAGTCCCATCGGGCAGAGGCTGTAACCACTTGCACCGATATTCGCACCTTTCTTGCCACCAATATGCGGGCCTTCGCGGTCCAACTCTTGTATTGAACGACGATGGGCTGCGGCCCCTGAGGTGCACTTACTTGTTCAAGGCCCTGTTCCTGTCCTCAGCCTTGCTGCTGTCCGCGTCGGTGACGCGCAGCCAGGCACCTGCGCCAATGCCGCTCACAACCTCGGCACGCCCGCTGCCCGACATCGGCGCGCTGATGCGTGAGGTTGAAACCCATCAACGGGCTGCAGAAGAACTGCAGAAAAACTACATCTATCGTGAGTTCACGAGCATGGACCAACTTAACGGCAAGGGCGAGACCGGGAAGACGGAAAGCCGCGAGTTTGAAGTCTTCTGGTTGAATGGTGTTCGCGTCGCGCGCAGGTTGAAGAAAGACGGGAAAGACCTGAACCCCGACGAAACGAAAAGAGAAGACGAGCGCATCGACAAAATGGTCATCAAGGCCAAAGAGCGCCGCGAAAAAGCCGACGCCCAGGGTAAACAAAGCGACTCCGCCGGACACGATGAGATTACGTTCTCGCGCATGCTTGAACTCGGCACATTTTCAAACGCGCGGCGCGAGTCCATCGGGGGCCGCGACACCATCGCCGTCGATTACACAGGCGACCCAAAGGCCAGAACTCACTCTGCGGCGGAGGCAGTGTTCCACGAACTGGCTGGGTCCGTGTGGATCGACGAAGAGGACAAGGCTATCCAGCACCTTGAAGGTCACTTTCTAAACAACTTCAAGATGGGCGGCGGGATGCTCGTCAACATTCGCCAGGGCACATGGTTCAAAGCCAGTTTTGTGAAGGTGAATCACGAGGTCTGGCTGCCGCAGGATATGGAAGGCGCAGGGCATGTCCGTTACCTGCTGTTTTTCTCGGTCGACGGCAATTTCCGGGGCAAAACGTACGACTACCGGAAATTCAAAGCTACATCGCGCGTGCTACCGAACCAGACACCGGAGATTGCGCCCTCCGACTCGATTCCCACGCCACGGACGGACTCCAAAACACCCGAAGAGCCGGCGTCGGGTTTACCAAAGAACTGAAGGATGTTCTTGAACGCAAAAAGGGACAGCCGGAGCCATCCCTTTCGCCAATCTTGTTGGTGTTCCGTGGGAGCATATGCGCTCACGAAGCCTGGTTACTAGAGAGGCTGAACGTCAGACGCCTGCCAACCCTTCGGTCCCTTGACCACGTTGAACTGCACAGCCTGGCCCTCTTGAAGGCTCTTGAAACCGTTTGAATTGATCGCCGAATAATGTACGAATACATCTTCGCCGTTCTGACGGCTGATAAAGCCAAACCCTTTGGCATCGTTAAACCACTTCACTGTTCCCTGTTCCATTTTGGTTATTTCCTTAATACGTTATTTAGTTTTGCCGCCAGCAACAGATTCAGCATTCAACAATTAATGCTTTCAAGAATACCAATCTGTTCCAGACAGATGCGCAAATATTAGCATCTTTCGCTAATTATTTGTGGAAAACTGCGGATCTTATTGTATTGCCCAGCCACTGGTGCAGCGTCAGGCAGTAATATGCGCCCGAACAATCTCTTCACTTTTTGCCAACACCTCGTCCAGAGACAGCGCGGTTGAGTCCAGAATCACGGCGTCCTCTGCAGGCTTCAGCGGGGATTGCGCGCGGTTTCGGTCGCGCTCGTCACGCGCCTTCATCTCCGCAAGCAGGGAGCTCTCCGTAACCTTGACCGCTTCGTGCTCGTTGGACGCAACCTGGCGATAACGCCTGCTCCCACGAACCTCGGGAGAGGCATCCAGAAAGATCTTTACCTCCGCGTCGGGAAAGACCGCCGTGCCAATGTCACGACCTTCCATCACCACGCCGCCTGCTTCTCCCAAAGCACGCTGTTGGGCGACCATCCACTCCCGAACCCGCGGATGGATGGAAACGCGCGATGCAGCCGCGGTTACGTCCCCGTCGCGGACGCGGCGGGAGACGTCCATGCCGTCAAGCAAAACGCGGTTTCCGTCGCGCGTTGGCTCGAGTTTGATCGTCGTATTGCGACACAAATCCAGCATCTCCGACTCTGCGTCCAGGTCGAGATCAGCGTCAATGGCCTTGTAGGCCAGAGCGCGATACATCGCACCGGTTTCGAGGTTCAGGAAGCCGAACTTACGAGCCAGATGCGCGGCCAACGTGCTCTTGCCCGCGCCCGCAGGCCCGTCAATGGCAATGACCGGCCGTTGACGAGAGACTGCGGGCTCTACCTGGGGAGTTGAATCGGTCGACACTATCGACCGCCCTCAGGACGCTGGCGACGCGTCGGCGCGGAACCCGCCCCACCTGAGCTTCTGCTCGGACCCGGCTTGCGGAAGGGCTTCTTGCCTTCTGCAAACTTGGCGAACGGACTGCCGCTCCGGGCGAAAGTAGCCGACTTGGAAAACGGTTTCTTCGCGCCAAAACCGCCGGGCTTGCTGCCGAAGCCTGGCCGGTCGGAGCCTGGCCGGTCGGAGCCAGACCGGTCCGAACGCGGACGGTCAGAGCCTGAACCGCCGTAGCTCGGACGATCCGAGCCTTGACGGTCAAAACTTGGGCGGGACGGACGTTCGCCACGCGGACGATCAAACGTGCCTGCGCCTGGCTTGTCGAAGCTGCGCGGACTATCGAACGAACGCGGCGGACGGGCCGAGCCACCGGGCGTGAAGGCCGGACGTGCGCCGAATGGCTTGCTGCCAAACGGCTTCTTGTCGCGCGGTGCATCGAACTTGCGGAAGACCTTGCGCGGACCCTCGGACGAGGTTCCACCTCCCTGCTCGCCACGGTCGCGCTGGAAGCCAGGCTTCGAGCCAAAGGACGGCTTGGGACCGAACGAGGGCTTGGAACCGTAGGAAGGCTTGCTGCCGAAGTCGCCGCTGGGACGGGGGGCGTAGGAGCCGGGACGCTTGAACGCGCCGGCTGCCGGGCGCTCGCCACGGTCGTTGAAGTCACGACGCGGCGGACGGCCTTCGCCGGCACCGCCAAAGTCACGACGTGGCGGACGGCTGTCGCTGCGGTCGAAGCTGGGCCGGTCAGAGCTGGAGCGGTCGAAGCTGGGCCGGTCAGAGCTGGGGCGATCGAAGCTCGGCTTGCCGCCGAAACCCTCGCGTTTGCGTCCAAACGTGCCGGGCTTGCTGAAGGTCTTGCGTGGGCCGGAGTCGCCATCAGGGCGAGGAGTGAACTCCCGGCGCGGCGGACGGCTATCGCCAGCCGCGTTGTTGCCACCCGCGAAGCCCTCGCGACGGCCCTCAAAGCGGGGCTTGGCCCCAAAGCTCGGCTTGCCGCCGAAGCTGGGCCTTGCGCCAAAACTGGGACGGTCGCCGCGCGGGCGATCGCTTCCAGGGCGAGCAATGAAGGTGCGCGGAGCAGACGTACGAGGAGCGAAACCGCCCTCTGCAGCTCCTTCCGCTGACTGTCCTTCCGTTGCTGAAGCACCGCTTTCGCCAGATGCTGAAGAGGCTGCGAGACGCGCGTTCTTATCTTCTTCCCAGGGCTTGTTGAACGTCGGCTTGGAGTAACTTGGACGTGCGCCACGATCGTCATCGCGCTTGAATGGACGACGTTCACGATCGCCACTGCCAAAGGCGGGCTTGCCGTAAGACGGCCTGCTGCCAAATGAAGGCTTCTGGCCATATGCCGGCTTTGAACGCAGGCCCGTGCCGATCTTGCTGCCGGGCCTGGAAGCGAACTTGGAAATGCGCGAACCACCCTCGGCCGAATCGCCGAACTGTACGGGAGCTTCGTGTGCGACGGCCGAGAACGCAGGGGCATCGCCCGCAACGTGCAACAGGGTCTTGCCATCGATCACGAGCGTCTCAAGCTGCCTTGCCGACAGCAGCGCATGGAGGACATCGCGGACGCGCGAACGCGGTGCAAGTGGCGAGAGGAAGGTCTCGATCTCATCTTCAGTCGCGCTCAGAGCTTGTGCGAGATACAGCGAAATCAGCGCGCTGAGCGCAGACGGCTGGCCCGCGTTGGCGCCGGCCTTGATCTGCTTGGTGAAACGGCTGGTAGTGAGCTCCCAAAGCGTTGGTGAGCCATCAAGCTGCGGCACGGGGATGACGCGAAGCTGCGACCAAAGCTCCGTAAGGGCGCGGAGAACGGCAGCCTCCGTGACTTCCTTGCCGAGCTGCGTTGTCAGGTCGTAGACCGTGAGCGTGACCTTGGCGGAGAGGATCTCATACGCCGCCAGACCGAGCGGCGAAACCTTCACGGGGCCGGCCGTCAGCGGCGCTGTCTTCCAGGCTTTATTGCCGCGCAGAGTGAAGATGTAAGAAAAGACCGTCGCTGACACGACGAAGTCCGGAACGTCGGTTCCGGTGCCGCCTGTGGAACCCAGCAGGTTCAACGGGACGGCGCTGCCTTCGGCGATCAGGCGCGCGAGCAGGTTCTTCGCGGCGTCCAGTTCGGCGAGTTCAGGCGTCGGGTTGGACCTGCCCAGGGTCGCCTCAACCAGCGACGGTGCGGGGATGGGGAGTTGTTGCGGGCGAGGTACGTAAAGCACAAGACCGCTGCTGTTCAGCCAGTCGCGGAGACCTTCCTGGCTAAGCACGGACTTACCGTCCTGATGCCAGTGCTCGACCCGGGCCGTGGCAAGCTGGTTCGCATGGGAGGAGTGGCCGTAGGCCAGCTTCACGGGTGCCCTGACTGCTTCGGCGACGGGAGCCTCAGCTACGGCAACGTCGGGGCCTGCAAGCTCGGGAGTGGTGCTTTCGACGGCGGTCATTTTTTCTGTCGCGCTATCGATGTTCGTGTCTTCTGCGGAGAATTTTTCTTCCAGGTTCAAGGGGTGTTGCCTTCCTGCTCGACGCTGTGCTGGTTGACACGTTGTGCGTGAGCTTTCCTTCATGCGAAGGAGCGTTGCCAGATTTTCAAAAAGGATTCCGAACGGTTTCGGGCCTGTGGTGATTGAAACGATACTGAGAAGCTAGATGCGCTGAAATGCGCGTTCTATCTCCTTATGAGAATAGCGCAGTGCGATTGGTCTGCCGTGCGGACAACTCGTCGGATGCTCAGTTTTGCCCAATTCAGCGAGAAGCCAATTAATCTTTTCTCGTTCGAGCGGCATATTTATCTTCACGGCGGCGTGACAGGCGATGCTGGCGGCGATCCGGCGGCGACGGGATTCCGCGTTTTCGGTCTGCTGCAGTCTGTCTTCAACCGTCAGAATCTCTTCCAGCATCAACTCCAGTTCCCGTCCTTCCAGCCCCACCGGAGCGGCTTTGACCGCGAGGGTACGGGGGCCAAAGGGCTCGGCTTCGAAGCCGTTTCGTTCCAATTCTGCTGCGATCCGGGCAAAAGCGACCATCTGGGCCGGAAGCAGGTCCACCAGCAGAGGCATCAGGAGACGTTGCCGCTGCACCTGCTCGGTATTGCGTTCGCGCATGATTTTTTCAAACAGGACGCGCTCGTGGGCCACATGCTGATCCACGATCCAGAGGCCTTCGTCGTTTACGGCCAGGATGAACGAGTCGCGAATCTGGCCGAGCGGCTTCAACGTCGAAAGCGAATAAAGGGACGGCTCGTCGATGATGCGCTGGTCATTCCCGTAAGCGACGGGCTCGTAGCCAACGGCAAGGGAGTGTGCCTCGAAGGCCAGGCGCCCGGGCGATTCGGGCACCAAAGCTGGATGCAGTTCGAAACGCTCTGCATCGTTGGCAGAGTAGTCGCTCTCAGAACCGGCGCCGAAGGCGGTAGCGTTGCGGGGCTGGAAGACGGGATCGCTGGGCGCACCGGGCATGGGGCTTACGTCCAGCAGCAGGCTGGCGCTGGCTCCGGCGTACGGTGCGCCAGAGAGCGCGCTGGCAAAGCTCGCGGCGGGACGGGCATTCATCAGCGTGGCCCGGACGGTGTCGCGGATGAAGTCGTGGACGAAGCTGGTCTGGCGGAAGCGCACCTCCGTCTTGGCGGGGTGGACGTTGACATCGACTTCCTGCGGGGGCATCTCGACGAACAGCAGCACGACCGGGAAGCTGGTGGGCGGAATGATGTTGCGGTACGCCTCGGTCAGGGCGTGGAGGACGAGGCGGTCACGCACCAGGCGATGGTTGACGAACACATATATAGAGTTGCGATTGAGGCGCTGCAACTCCGGCTTGGAGACGAAGCCGGTAATGCGGATAAAGCCCGGGTCGGGGGCCGCATAGTCTTCTTCCCGCCTCCAGGGCGGGGGCTCGGGAAGGCCGGCGCGGGCGAAGTCCATCTCCGCGGTGGCAGGCAGCATGAGCGCGACGGTCTCGCCACCGAAGATCTGGAAGAGGCGCTCGCCTGCGTTGGCGACGGACGGCGCAACGAGCAGGGCCTGGGTGCTGCTATGCAGTTCAAAGTGGCGCGTAGGATGCGCTAACGCGTAGTGCGTGACCAGAGCTGCAATGTGCTGAAGCTCAGTTGACTCCGACTTGAGAAATTTGCGGCGGGCCGGCGTGTTGAAGAAGAGGTCTTTGATGGTGATCGTGGTGCCGGGCGGCAGGCCAGCGTCTTCCACCCGAAGGATGTTTCCACCGGCAATCTCAACTACAGTGCCAATATTGTCTTCCGCAGCGCGCGTTTCCAGCAGCAGCCGCGCAACGCTGGCGATGGAAGGCAAAGCCTCGCCGCGGAAACCCAGGGTGGCGATCGAGAGGAGATCGTCGGAGCTTCGGAGTTTCGAGGTCGCGTGGCGCTCAAAAGCCAGCAAAGCGTCGTCTCGGACCATGCCGCAGCCGTTGTCGATGATGCGGATAAGCTTACGGCCACCAGCCTCAACTTCCACGCGGATGCGCGTGGCACCGGCATCGATGGAGTTTTCCAGCAACTCCTTGACGACCGATGCGGGCCGTTCGACCACCTCGCCAGCGGCGATCTGATTGGCAACCTGATCCGAAAGTATACGTATCTTCCCCACAACTTTTATTGTACGTTCACTCTTTCTTATCGAAATTTCCAATAACACTGCTATTCTTGGCCAGAATCGCGGGAAAAGAAGCTCGCACTCTTTCCAAATCTCCCCCATCATCCCCCTTGCACTACCTGGAGTACCCATGCCTGCTAAACGCCTTTCCTCCATATTGTTCGTCATTCCGGCCCTGACTGCTGTCAGCGTAATAACCGGTTGCGCTTCCCTTCAGACTGCTACACCCATTCCCGTCACTGGCGCAGCGCTTTCAGGCCACGTCTTCGGCGGTCAACCCCCGGTGTCCGGGTCTCATGTTTATCTCTATGCGGCCGGCAGCTCTGGTTACGGGTCACCTTCGACCTCACTGCTATCCAGCACCCAGCCAGGCGTGACCAGCGATGACGGCGGCAACGGCTATGCCACCACAGATGCCAGTGGCAACTTCAGTATCTCCGGCGACTACACCTGCCCCAGCGCCAACGCTCAGGTGTACCTCCTTGCCGTCGGTGGCAACCCCGGGCTCGCTCCCGGGACTACCAATAATGCCATCACAATGATCGCCGGCCTTGGCAACTGTGGCAATCTGACCGTGACAACAGTGGTTGATATAAACGAGGTCACCACCGCCGCGTCGGTCACGGCCTTGCAACAGTTCATGACGGATACGACGCACATCGGATCCTCCTCCACCAACACTGCCGGACTTTCTGTAGCTTTTGCTGAAATCCAGAACCTGGTAACCATGAGTAACGGCACGGCCACCACTTCCACCGTGCTCGGCAACGGAGTCGTTCCGCAGGCGAAGCTGAATACGCTGGGCGATATTCTTGCTCCGTGCATCAACTCCGCCTCTAACTCAAGCTCCGCCTGCTCCAGTCTCTTTTCCGCGGCAACACCCAATGGAAGCGCGGCCCCGACAGAAGTCGCAGGCGCCATGTTGTTCATCGCCCAGAACCCCGGTAGCCAGGTGGCCGCGCTCTACGGTCAGTCCAGCGCAGTCTCGCCGTTTCAGCCGATGCTTACGGCGGCTCCGAACGATTTCACCATTGGCATTACCTACACGGGCGGCGGTTTGACAGCTCCCGGCTTTATCGCCATCGATGCTTCCGGTAATGCCTGGGTCGCCAACTGCCCAAGCTGCCAGCCGTCAAGTGGAACCGATTCGATCGTCGGCTTCAATCCCGGTGGTGGCGTTCTATCCGGCGCCAGCGGCTATACGGCCGGGATCCATAAGCCTCAGGCTCTGGCGTTTGATCTTCTCGGCAACCTCTGGTCTACAAATATCGCAGCCGGCGCCAAGCTTGACGAAGTTGTGAAGCAGACGGGCGGAGGGCTCGCTTTTGCCTTCAACGACGCAACGATTGGCGGCCTCCAGGGCATTGCCATCGACAGCAGCAACAATGCCTGGGTGACGAACAAAAGCCTCAACAACGCCGTCAAGATCAACTCCGGCGGCACGCGGACGCAGGCGCCCGTCACAAGCCCAGGCTTCACAGGTCCGCTTGGCATCAATATCGATGGCTCGGGCACCATCTTCGCAGCCGGCAACACGTCGAACTCGATCCTGAAGTTCAACGCGTCTGGCACGGTTTTGACGCCCCAAGGCGGCTACACCGGCAGTGGTCTCAGCCACCCGGTCGGCATCTCGATCGACGCGGCCGACCACATCTGGACGATCGACAACCTCGGCAGTGCAATGAGCGTGCTCAACGGCTCGGATGGCAGCACCGTATCGGGTAGCCCCGGCTACTTCAATGGCCTCAGCAACGCCAGCGTGCTCGCCATTGACGGTCTTGGTACGGTTTGGTACGCCAACTGCCGTGCAGCTTGCGGCGATGGCAGCGGCAAGGCCGATAACGTCGTTCACGTCAGCTCCAACGGCGTGGCGGTCAACGCCTCCGATGGTCTGCAGGACAGCAACTTCTCGAAGGTAGGTGTCGCCGCCATCGATCCATCCGGCAACCTGTGGATCTCGAACAACACTGGAGGAACCCTCACCAAGCTGATCGGCGTTGCGGCTCCTGTCAAGACACCACTTGCTGCTGCATCTGCGCCCTCACTGGGAACACGCCCCTAACCGAACCTGCTCCAGATAACAAGAGAGGGCCCGTCAGGTTGACGGGCCCTCTCTTGTTGGTGCCATCTGCTTATTGGTACCAGGCGCTTCACTATTTCTTCTTTTTCTTGTCCTTGCTCTTGCCTTTGCTCTTATCTTTCAAAGCATCATCGCGGTCGCCAACCATGTGCAGGCGCATGAAGTTGGTGGCGCCAGACTTGGTGCGCGTCCCGGCGACTATACCGACAACCTGACGCTGCTGCACGAAACCGTGCTGCTCCAGTATTTCTTCCGCCATGTTGACCAACTTGTCCGTGTCCCGGAAACGGTCGCACAGGATGGGATAAGTACCCCACAGCAGCATGGACCGATTGATCACGCGCTCGTATGGGCTCAGTGCGTAGATCGGTGGCTCGGGGCGGTACTTCGAAAGCAGGCGAACGGTGCTTCCGCTCTCTGTAAAGATCGCGATCGCCGCGACGTCCAGATCTTCCGCTGAGTGCGCCATGCATTCGCAAATCGTCTCTGCAACGGACAGTCTAGTTGCACGACGGATGCGCTGCACCGTCGGAGGGTCAAGACGAATCTGCGCCTCCGTCTCGCTGACAATCTTGGCCATCATCGCGATAGACTCAACCGGATATCTGCCGGCCGCCGTCTCTCCGGAGAGCATCACGGCGTCGGTGCCGTCGTAGATCGCGTTGGCTACGTCGGATGCTTCCGCACGCGTGGGCCGCGGATTCTCGATCATCGACTCAAGCATCTGGGTCGCGGTGATGACGGGCTTGCGGAACTCGGAAGCCCGTTTGATGATGTGCTTTTGAATCGCAGGAACCTTCTCCGGAGGAACTTCCACGCCAAGGTCTCCGCGCGCAACCATGATCGCGTCAGCAACTTCCAGGATGGAGTCTAGGTGCTCGATTGCTTGCGGCTTCTCAAGCTTGGCGATGACCCACGCATCGGAGTTCAGCGCGGCCAGACGATTCTTGACGTGGCGTACATCGTCCGCCGTCCGGACAAAGGAGACCGCAACCGTATCCACGCCCTGCCCAATCGCAAAGATCAGGTCGATTTCGTCTTTCTCCGTCAGGGATGGAACATTGACAGCGATGCCGGGAAGATTGATTCCCTTCTTCTCGCCGAGCATCCCGCCGTTGATGATCTCGCAGATCACATCCGTGCCATCGATGCGCTCGACGTGAAGCTCGATCAGGCCGTCCGAGAGCAGGATGCGCGATCCCTTCTCCAGGTTCTCAGCCAGCGTCGTAAACACCGTGCCAACCATCTGGGCTGTGCCTTCAATGTCGCGCGGCGTAATCGTAAGGCGCTCGCCTGCGACCAGCAAGACCGACTTGCCATCCTTCAGGCGGCCAGTCCGAATCTTGGGGCCTTGCAAATCAGCCAGAATGCAGATCGGCTTCTTCTCTTCGCGTGCTACCTGCCGAACCATCTGGATAAGTTCAACTTTCTGCTCGTGCGTACCGTGCGAAAAGTTGAGCCGCGCAACATCCAGCCCAGCACGGACAAGCTGGCGAAAGACTGGCAGGGTGCTGCAGGAAGGACCAAGTGTTGCAACAATCTTGGCGCGGCGGGTACGGTCCATTCCACAAAATGGGGCATTGTCTGCAGGTTTTTCGCTCGATCTCTTCATGGGCCGGAAGCCGGATCTTTCTCAACGACAAGCCCCAGAATCAAGCGGCTTTTCGTCTCTCTAATGGAATTTGCCTTCAATCGCCATTCTACCTGTCCGCTATCATCCGCCGCTTAACCAATCGCATTCGGCAGATCATGCGGGGGATCAGGGTCCAACAAAGCGTCTGCCGGGACAGCCCTCGCACCCGGCGGAAGGAAGTAGGAAAGGAAAAACTGCTCATTGAACTCGGCCCCAATCAGCAGGCTAAGGAAGACGATATAAAGCCAGAACAGAAGCGCAATGCCCGCGCCCAACGAGCCATACACCTGACTGTAGTTTGCGAAGCGCGTAACGTACCAGCCAAAGACCAGCGTCGTCACAAACCAAAGCACGGTGGCGACCAGCGCGCCTGGCAGCATACGCAGCCAACTCTGCCGCTTTGGCGTTCCCATATGAAATATCAAGGCCGTCAGCCCCACCACTCCGGCCAATGAAACGATCCATCGTGCCGCCGTCGCAATCCCAAAGAACACCATCTCCAACTCGCTTGCGAGCTTGGCTGCAACCCACATCGTAATGAACTGACCGAAGACGACCAGCACGGTGGCGAGTGCCAGCGGAAGCAGCGACAAAGGCACCAGCACCAGGGCTCGCATGCGTCGCTGCCAAAACGTCCAGCAGTCGTTGGGTAAATCCGCAGCGCGGCGGAGCCCTTCCATCAGCGTCGCAATGACGCTCGAGCCTCCCGTCAGACTTACCACCCCGGCCAGAATCAAGGCGCGGGCCGTGTGCGGACTATTCGGTGAACTGGAAAAGTACCCCGTCAGCAGCGGGAAAACATATGCCGGAAGAACCTTGTCGAAGAATGCCCCGACTTCATTCCGAAGCGGAGTGGCGTTGGGCAGAATCGCAATCGCCGCGCCCGCCACGACCAGCGCAGGGAAGAGAGCCACCATGGCTGAATAGGCGGCCGACTGCGCCAGGTTCAGGCAATCGTGCGCTAACGCAGCCGACAGCGCTCGGTGCAGGATAAGTGAATGCCCAAACGCTCTCTTCACCCTCCGCATACGGAACTCCGCGAGATGCTTACGCCTTCCAATGCTTCAGAAACTCACTGACGGAAGAGACATCCATGTGGCGCATATCGTTGAACTCGCCAGTCTTCTGTGAGTGCAGAACCTTGCCATTGGCGTCCAGGATCGCGAGCGCAGGAACACCCCTGCCGATCGGCACACCGTACTGCGCCGCCAGGTCGATATTCTTATCCATCTGGCCAATCCAGACATGGATGACGACGAAGTTTTTCTCGAGCA
>JAYVDT010000298.1:0-15597 GCA_043749265.1 Rhodanobacteraceae bacterium
CATCGGCGATGTCCACGACAAACGGGAGTACAACACTTTCTACGACGGCCTGGGCGGAGGGGGCTGGGGCTGGGGCGGCTGGGGTGGATGGGGCGGCGGTTGGGGCGGCTCAGGCATGCAGCAGACTAGCGTGCAGGAGGTGCCCGTCGGCACACTGATGCTTGATATGTACGACAGAAAAACCCACCAGCTTGTCTGGCGCGGACGCAGCCAGACGGATCTTTCGAACAAGTCCGAGAAGAACATCAACACGCTCAACAAGGACATCGACCACATGCTTAACGGCTTCCCGCCTCGAGCAAAGGGCTAATTTTTTTATTACTCAAGCTGGCAGGTGGCTTTCATAGCCCCTACCAGCTTTGTTTATTGCAGCGTCTGTGGCCAGGTTGCTACATTCTTCCCAGCCTGTATCTACCATTCGTTCCGAACCTGAACAAGGGAACATTTCCGGATGTAAAGCTTGAATGAGTTCTGGTCGCCGTTGAATGGGGACGGCCTCCCTTGTGAGAATTGAAGACGTTCGATGCGGCTTCACCTCAGAATGGAAGCTGGAAGACAATTGACAAAGCGCTCCTGACTTCGGGGCGCAAGAACGTTCTTGTTCCAAACATGAATTCGAGCGAAATGAATAAGATCGCTCTCAGTAGGGTCATCGACGCCCGCCCCAAAAAGAAAGACTTTCTGTGTACTATGACGGTGGCGCTTCTCGATACCGAGATACCTACCTCAGGTTGTTCTTGGTTGTACGACTAAGACAGCTGAGAACGACGGGTGAAGTTTATGGATGACAGCAGTAAGCAGGAGCCGGGCCAAGCGGAACCAGAGCCTTCTAAGCAAGTGACACGGCGATCGTTCTTGGGGAGGAGCATCGCCGGGATCGGCGGTCTGACAACTCTGCCCGCAGCCGAGGCTCAGTTGACCGATGAATCCGGAGGGGTTGGCCGGGCAGCGGTTCAATCGCAAGGGCGCTCACTGAAATCGAAGCGTTTTTCGTTTGTCGAAATTCTGCGTGTACCAGACAGCGTGACGTTGTACGGTGCGGTGGTCAAGACGCTCTCTGTCAACCCCATCAGGCTGGTTCGCGATGGTGAGCAGTGGACTGGCAAAGGATGTGTTGTCGAGAGCAAGGTGGGCAAGGACTCGCTTGTTCTTACGCTGACCGCGGGCACTATGCCGATGAGTTTAGTGCACATCCGTTGGACGGCTGACGTGATACCGAACCTGATTGTTCTGGGCGATGCGTGGGAACGAAGCTATGGCGAGCTGGGATGGCGCGGCATTGAGCCTGAACGGGTGATGCCGTGGTATTTCGCGACGCACGATGGGACAAACTGCCACGGATATGGCGTGCGCACGGATGCACGTGCGCTCTGCTTCTGGCAGCTGGATCAGGAAGGGGTGTCGCTATGGTTGAACGTGATGAACGGAGGAAGTGGCGTTATCTTGGGCGAGCGCCGGTTGGTCATGGCCACGGTGATGATTCAGCAGGGGCAGAGCGGAGAGGAGCCCTTCTCTGGAGTTCAATCGTTGTGTCGGTCGCTCTGTGCGCGTACTTCGAGACCGATAGTTCCGATCTATGGAGCTAACGACTGGTGTTACAGCTATGGCAGAAGCACAGCTGAAAGCATATTGCGCGACACGGAGTTTACCGTTGGATTATCGCCGCGAGGTGGTGTTCGTCCATACTCGGTGATCGATGGGGGATGGGAGAACGGGACGCCTCGCTGGCCCGATATGGGAGTACTCGCGGAGGGGATAAAGCAGCGCAGAGCGCGTCCTGGACTTTGGGTGCGGCCACTTGAAGCGGCCATTGGAACTCCGCGTAGTCTGCTGTTGCCGGACGCGCGGTTTGGCCAAGCAGTAGCAAGAGCGCAGGAACTCGCATACGATCCGACGGTGCCTGAGGCACAGCAAAAGATTCGCGAGAAGCTGCACCGGCTCGCCGGGTGGGGCTACGAGATGGTGAAGCACGACTTCTCGACCTATGACCTGTTGGGGCAATGGGGCTTTGAGATGGGACCCATGCCGGCGATTCCCGGATGGGCGCTGCACGACCGAAGTCGGACGAACGCAGAGGTGCTGGTGGAGCTTTATACGCTGATTCGCGAGTCGGTTGGCGAAGCGGTCATAGTGAATGGATGCAACACAGTCGGACACCTCGGACAGGGGATCTTCGACCTGCAACGCACGGGCGACGATACGAGCGGGCGGCAATGGGAACGGACGCGACGTATGGGCGTCAACACGCTTGCCCTTCGGCTGCCTCAAAACGGCATATTCTTTGTTGTGGACCCCGATGTGGTCGGGATCACAGAGGCGGTGCCGTGGAAGTTCAACCGGCAGTGGCTGGATGTGCTTGCTCGCAGTGGCGCCGCGACGATGGTGTCCGCCGGTCCGCCGGCTCATGGGCCGGAACAGATGGCGGCGTTGCGTGACGCGTTCGTAATGGCCAGCGCAGGCGGAAACACGGCACTACCCACCGACTGGATGCAGACAAGTACCCCCGAGCGTTGGCAGGAGAAGGCTGACTCCGGCCGGTCAGAGACACGCCAATACCACTGGAGCGGGCCTGAAGGTGCTTCGCCATTTCTCGGTCCATAACCCTCGGCGAGTTCGAGCTACGATCTGGACTAGCCGATCCAATGGCGAAGCACAAATGACTCGCCCAGAATTCGTCGAAGAGTTGGCAAACATCCTGAAAACGCGTTGCAAAAAACGAATACCCTGTTTTTGCAGCGTGAGCGTGTGATCCTTTCATCTGGAACTGCAATGAGATCGGTACTTGAGATAAATGTCCGCCTATTTAGGTGGATACTCATTAGGCGTAAGGCGTAACAGTGGTGCAGTGTGAATACGTCCTGGTTCAATTTCACTTTCGTGGACATTCGGCAAAGATACAGGTCTTGAAACGAAGCTAGCATTGCTGGATTGTGATGCGTGGCCGAAACGCAATCGTGCTCTACCGTCTACTTTCTGACCGAACCCGAGCTAAGTTTTTATATCGTAACGATCAAGCATCATGACCTTGTCCCAAACTCTTGCGAAGTCTTTAGCGAAGCGTCGCCCGCCGTCGCTACTCGCATAGACCTCCGCAACCGAGCGGAGTTGCTGGTTTGATCCGAAGACAAGGTCGCATCGAGTCGCGGTGAACTTGGTTTCGCCAGTGTCGCGAGCATTGACGTTAAAGGTCATTCCCTTCTCGTCCGCCTTGCGACACTCATAATCCATGCTCGTGAGGTGCTTGAAGAAGTCGTTCGACAGGACGCCTACCCGATCGGTGAAGACGCCGTGCTTCGACCCGTCATGGTTTGCCCCGAGAACGCGTAGGCCACCAACGAGTGCCACCCAATCGGGCGCGGTAAGCGAAAGCATATTGGCTTTATCGAGGAATAACTCCTCCGGCGAAACACCGAGCGAGATCTCCTGAAAGTCCTCGACGATATAATTCCGGAAGCCATCGACAACTGGCTTGAGCCACTTAAACATCTGTTCATCGGTTAAATCCTGTCTGGTGTCCACACGGCCGGGCGTAAATGACACGGCCATGTTGTAACCAGCGTCTGCGAGTGCCTTCTCCACAGCGGCGCACCCTCCGAGCACGATGAGATCGGCGAGGGAAACTTGCTTACCGTTTCCCTTGGCGTTGAAATCCGTCGCAATTTGGCGGAGTGCCGCGATCACGGGTACGGTGCGCTGGTTCACCACCCAGTCCTTTTGCGGCGCGAGCGCGAGTCGACCACCATTGGCCCCCCCCCGCTTGTCGCTGCCTCGATACGTTGCCGCCGCCGAGAAGGCGGTAAACGTTAGGTCGGAGACGGATTGACCGGAGGCCATGATAGTTTTTTTAAGCGAAGCGATGGCACCTTCATCTACCAAGTCATAGGTCCGAGCGGGAATCGGATCCTGCCATAACAGGTCATTCTCGATTGTCACTTCCGGTCCGAGATAACGTTCCTTCGGCCCCATGTCGCGATGCGTGAGCTTGTACCAGGCCTTGGAGAAGGCAAGCGTAAACGCGTCGAAGTCGTTGAGGAACTTCTCGCAGACCTTGCGGTATTCAGGATCAGTCTTCAGGGCGATATCGCTAGTCATCATCATAAGGTCATTCATCTGACCCTTGATGTGTGCGTCTGGAGTCTTGGGTGCATCCGGGGTGGAGGGCGTCCACTGCAAAGCGCCAGCAGGGCTCTCGGTCTGTATCCATTCGAACTTGAACAGGTTTTCAAGATAAACGTTATCCCATGTTGTGGGATTAGGCGTCCAGCTTCCTTCAATGCCGTTGGTCATCGTGAACTCGCCGTAGCCCGTACCCTCAGGATTGTGCCAGCCCAGGCCCATGGCTTCGATCGGTGCGATCTCCGGCGGCGGGCCGATCTTTGCAGCGCTCACCATGCCGTGGCTCTTGCCGAAGGCGTGTCCACCCGCGATGAGTGCGACGGTCTCCTCGTCGTTCATAGCCATACGAGAGAAGGTGATGCGGATATCGCGCGCTGAACCGAGCGGATCGCCGTTCGAGTAAGGCCCCTCCGGAGTCACGTAGATCAACGCCTGATGCGAAGCCGCAAGCGGATTTTCAAGATCGTAATCGGCATCGCCGTTTTTACCGCGCCACCGCTTGTCTCGCATCACCATGCTGTCGAAGGACTTGACATCCTTTGCATCCCAGACCTCTGGGCCCCAATAGGTCACATAATCCGCCTCCCAGGCATCGTGACGTCCACCTCCGAAGCCATATGTCGGGAATCCCATAATTTCAAGAGCGCAGTTGCCGGTCAGGACCATTAAATCGCCCCAGGAGAGTCCAGCACCGTATTTCTGCTTGATAGGCCACAAGAGGCGTCGGGACTTGTCGGTGTTACCGTTATCCCAAAAGCTGTTAAGTGGCGCGAAGCGCTGCATGGCTTCCCCGGCACCACCGCGACCATCGGCAATCCGGTAAGTACCTGCTGCATGCCACGCCATGCGAATCATCTGTGGACCGTAATTGCCGTAATCCGATGGCCACCAAGCGACCGACGTCGTAAGGAAAGTCTTAATGTCCTGCTTAAGCACGTTGAAATCGAGCTTCTCAAACTCGGCCTTGTAATCGAACTCAACACCCAGCGGGTTAGCCTGCGGACCGTTATGGTGAAGCAGCTCTACTTTCAAGCGATTCGGGTACCAATCCGACAGCGCCGGTGGCGTCCCGAGCGCACCACCAATACGGTCGCCGCCAAAGGGACACTTACCTTCCATGACAAAAGTAGTGGTGTCTACATCTGCGTCTTTTTTGAGGGGTGTCATCTGATCCAAGGTAAATCTCCTTATGTGTTGAACAATTAAGAGGTAATTTGCTTCGGTGTGAAAGCGCTTATCTCGCTCTTAGTGCTTTCCTTTTCGTTGTCCATCACCTTGGCTAAAAGAAAATTTATAGAGCTGAGTTGCAAAGATGACTCCTGCAAACTGATCGATCAGGTACGGGAGAATTTCGGTCTTTCTCCCGCAGCAATCGCCGGACTTAGGATGCGGGCAGGATCAATAGTAGCGCTGGTGAGGGGACCGAACCTCATGATGCAGAAAGCGACCGCCATTCCCACTCCAAGCGACGCCAACCTGTCCGTAACGCCTCGCAATATTCATACGCTGGTCATTAAAAACATGCATCGATTGCTTCCAGTACTTCCAGCCAGAAATCACCTCCGAGAAGGCTGATATTGAGGTTGACAGTGGTCCCGCCTAAGTTATGCATAGCTTGGATCATGTAGATTCCGAGAGATGCCAACCCTCCGTTTATGTTGCGCACAAACGTTGCTAGAAAGACAGGGAGAGCTCAGGCAAAGTCTCTTTCTCCAACTATTTGAACCCCCAGAGTCAGCGCAGGGTTGAGAGAGGAGTTGCTCTCCTTTCTGAACGTATATGCGAATGCCATGATGACAAATCCGTGAGCGAACCGACCGCCACAAATTACTGGGGTTCTTTGCGACGACAGCACCGACGCCGATGAAAATAAGGGTAAAAAGCACCAAAGAACTCGACGAGTAAAGTTTCTGAAAAATGCACGTATTACGTCTCAGTCCTGTCGTAAAAGCTGTTTCGGAATACACATAATGAGTAGATGCGCAGGAATATTTACAAGATGCTTAGAAGTTGGACCGAATCGCTTCTTCGGTCGTGGAGAAAGCATATTTACACTTGGCCCGAGGACGCATAGAATCCGCAGCAATGACCGTCGCGGCGCAAAGAACCGCCTCTCGGAGACCACCGAAATGCGCTTCACCCTGCCCGCTAAGCGCGTCGCAGATTTTACAACGACCATTTGCCAGAACGCCTTGGCGTCCGCACTGGCAGTGCATCACCCTTTGATTTGTTTTTTATGCCTCAACGCTCTGCCGAGGTATTTCAAAATGGTGTTTCGTGCGAAGCTCAACTCGCGAACCTGCGGCGTGCTCAATTGCTCAGACAAGGGCTTCAGAAGGAAAGCGGCATACTGAAAGCCGTTGAGATTGCCGGTCGCCTTCCATCCGGAGTTGCCTTCATTGTCCCTGTAGTCCGGACCAGGCTTAGCCTAGCCGATAAGGAGTGTCGGTCCCACGAATACGTTGCCGCCCTTATCTGCTCCGTGTGTCAGACCGATCTCCGAAGAGTTCTGCGCATGAGCCAGAATGGCTTTGACTACGACTAGGCGAGAGACATTTGCTGCAAATAGGGTCTGCTTTCTCAATACCGATCTTTTTAGGAACTTAGCGTTTTAGGCTGGTCATTCCGTTCAGCAAGGGACGTGCTTGCGCGACCTTCCAACAAACCATCCTCCGAAGGAGGTGCACGCATGCTAGAGGAGTGAATTCTCCAGTTAGGTTTTAAGCCCGCGCATATAGTCAGCATCCACCTTCAAGGACTGTAGGTAGGGCATATCGAAGGCCTCCTGCTCAACGAATAGATGGCTGATCTTCTGCGTCTTCGCAGCCTGCGCAAAGATGGGGCGATAGTCAATGCTGCCCATCCCGAGTTCCGTCACGATTGGCTCGTGCTCACCAGGTCCGCCGTTCGCAACTCCGTCTCGCTTGAAGTCTTTTACGTGCAGCATGGAGAAGCGCCCGGGATGATCTCGCAGCAGACTCACCGGTGCAACACC
This sequence comes from Rhodanobacteraceae bacterium, assembly GCA_043749265.1. Taxonomy (GTDB): domain Bacteria; phylum Acidobacteriota; class Terriglobia; order Terriglobales; family Acidobacteriaceae; genus Edaphobacter. The sequence continues at coordinate 7,112 of JAYVDT010000298.1, forward strand.
TGCGACGACTGCCCACCCGCAATCCAGTTCAAACGTGACCTTGGCCGGATCGGTCAGTCGTAACAGCTCCATATAAGGGATCACGCCCTCGGTGACAGCAAATTCGCGTATGTGATTATGGTAGCCAAAGTGGACTCCAGCACCCGCTGCCTTGGTTCCCATCTCGTTGAATTGGTCAGCATTCCAGTGCCAGTCGTCGACCGACAGAACTCGTCCTTTCACCGCCGCCGCGCCGGGAGTCTTGAAGCCTGGGCTTGCACAGATCAGATATTGGATTCCCACTTCCTTCGCGAATGTTAGGATCGCATCGAGATTTTCCCTCAACTCGGCGAATGTGTAGTGCGCGCTCACGCACCGAAGGTTTGCCTTCTGCATGGCTTGCTTCACCTCCAGTGCGCTGCGTTTGAAAAAGCCCGCAGCCTCTACCTCGCGATAACCGACGCTGCTTACCTGCTGCAACGTGGCTTCATAGTCCGTTGCGAGTTGTTGACGTACGGAGTAGAGCTGTAATCCAAGCGGCAATCCGAATGGCTCCGCAGACGAGATAGCGCAACGTCCGTTGAGTGCAACCGCTGTAGTAAAAGCTGAGGCCCGGCCCAGGAAGTCTCTTCTCGATATCATGCTGACACCTTTCCTCTTTCGTTTTCCGTGGTCCCACTGCGCGACTTACACATTTTTCTGCCGCATCTGTTCGGCAAGATACTCCGAGGCCCGCATCGAGAGCGCAAGGATGGTCATGGTAGGGTTCTGCCAGCCGGCGCTGGTAAAACTGCCCCCATCCACGACGAACAGGTTCTTGATGTCATGGCACTGATTCCACTTGTTCAGCACGCTTGACTTGGGATCGTTGCCCATCCGGCAGGTACCGACCTCGTGGATGCTGTAGCCGGGTGGATTCGGCTCGGCGTTCTTCGAGAGCACCTCAAACCCGGCAGCCTCGGCGATATCACAACATGTGTCAACGGCGTCCCGGGCCATATTGTGCTCGTTGTCGGTATATCTTGTCTCGATGTGCAATGTCGGAATTCCCCAGGCATCCACAACTTGCTTATCTATCCGTACATGATTCTCTTTCCGGCCAAGGACCTCACCCATGATCGTCATGTAAAAGCCACTCCCGTAGTAATGCTCGAGTTTCTTGTCAAGCTCAGCGCCATATGCAGCGAAGTTGCGTGGCTCGATCACTCCAATCCGGCTGGTTACATTGAGCGCGTATCCGCGGAGAAACTTGTCCGACTTTGTGGTTATGTTACGAAAGCGAGGAATAAGACCCTGCCCGCCCATCAGTTCCGTGGTGGCCTTTCCACCACGGGCTTCCGGAACCGAGCAGGTTATGCCGGCTCCATAAATCTGATCCATTAGATAGTGCCCGAGGACGCCGCTGGAGTTCGCCAGATCAGAGTTGAGCAAAAGGCGTGTGCTCTCCAGGGTTCCAGCTGCTAGAACCACCACACGTGCTCTAACACTCATCTCGCGTTTGGTTAGCCGATCGATAAAGTGCGCACCGTTCACGAGGCCCGTCTGCGTGTCGACTGCTAATTCCCTGACGACAACATTTTGCAAAGCCTCCAGCTTTCCCGTCGCGAAGGCATCGGGTAGCAACAGGTTGACGGAACTGGCCAGCCCGTCACGTCCATGGGCGCGCCTCTGCCGGCAGACAGGTACGCCCAGGTACTTGCCGGCCTCTTGAAAACGCACCATCGACTGCGACCACGGGATGTCATCCGGAATGAAGTTGCCATCGGGGAACTGCGCAATTCCTTCGTTGCGTCCGGACACTTGAAAGATCTCTTCTACGCGCGAGTAGTAGGGGGCGAGATCTGCAAGGTCTATCGGCCAATCGTCACCGAACCCGTCATGGGACTTTGCTTTGAACTCATAGTCGCTGAGCCGGAATGACTGTCGAGACCAAAAAAGGGAGCGGCCACCAAAGAGGCGTACACGTACCCAGTTATAAGGATTTGCGGGATTGTAGCTGTACGGGACTTCCTTCTCGTCGACCCACACATTCGCGTTAAACTCATTAGCTTGGAAGACGTGGGCAAGACGCGACGGGGGTCTGAACCCACGATACGGAAGGGCGTAAGCGGGTTCCTCTTTGGTATCGCGTGCTACATCCACAACCGGACCGGCGTTGAGCATCAGGCATGAGATACCTTTTTCCGTCAGGATTTTCGCGGCCATTCCGCCAGCATGTCCGGAGCCGATGATGATTACATCCACTGGTTCTTTTGTCATGTCTTTCGTTGTTCCCGGGAATCGCATTACAGACGGGTTGCCAAGGTAGAAAAAAAGATAAAGCGCTTAAAAACCGGCCTTCACCGGAATCTTTCCGCCAGGTATGTTTTCGATCGGCAACCAGTAGAGACCCACTGACGCCTGCTCCTGGGTGCGCCTTGCGGGCGCATCGATCCATGCCTTCGAATTGACCGTTGCCGCGCGTATGTCGGCGTGAGCGATGTTGATGAAATCCGCATGAGGTTCCATGGGCGGATGGTCGGACATCCACGTGCGCAGCCATGGCTGCAGAATGGCGTCAGCTTGGGCAGGTGCTAAATGAGCAAACGAAAGCGAGAACTGCCTTCGAGCCTCAGCCTCGAGCCAATTGAGACCACCCTTGTAAAGGATCTTTCGCTTAGTAGAAGAATGGGCGATTAGAAAATCAATAAATGGTGGTACTTCCGCGGCAATTGCTCCAGGCGCTCCCCCTGACGCGGGCACGAGAACATCGCTTAGCTTTTCAAGATTCGCCATCTGAACGCGTGTAAAAAAATGGAGATTTGCTGTCGCCACGGTGTCTGCAACCTGCGTTACAGGTACAGGCGTCGAACGGTTCAAGCCAATGGTCCAGGGTGTCGGCGCGGGGAGCGGTTGGCTCGGATTTCCTTGTTGACCTAGCAAGTATTTTGGAACAGCCAGCGCAGAAATTATCAAGTGTACAAAGTTACGCCTCTGCATCAACCACTTCCTTTCGATAGCAGGTACCATATCTCGTTCAATCCCTTCCCGTCCATGCTCTCGGTATCACTTTGAGAAAAGTTCATGAACGCGCAACCCGGGGATGCCTTTCTTGAATTGAATCAAATACGCCATCTGTGCGACTCACGACAACCACACCATGGTCTTCAAAGCCGAGATTGTACCGTTGCCATCCATTCGAACATTGGCACACCTAATACCAACCCGGCGGGCGGAAGCTTTTGCCGCAGCATGACGCAAGGCGTCAACTCTGCTTCCGATCGCCCGAAACAGTTCAGTCTTCGTTATGCGTTCTAAGCACACCGTAACTGAATACTGTCGCTTTACTCTGACCAGAATCCTGCTGCTTGTTGCAGGGGGATTCCGGCCTTATCTCGCGGAGCAGTTGCGTGGGTGAATCCCTACATTGGCACCGGCAGTGGACCTATCGGTTACGGCGGCATGATGCCTTTTGCCACGCCTCCCTTCGTAAGGACTGGTTGGACACCGCAGACACGCCAGAACAAGATCAATGGCGTCTCTTACTGGCGTGCCCGATTATCTGTACGAGTTGGACTGTTAGTGCAGCACGATGAGCTGGAGACGTTGCCTGGATGCAGACAGGTTCCAAATTCTGCGAGTTCTCCGCCTGCTCTATTCGAACCCGGCCAGATCGGATGTCGCTATCAGCAAGGGCGAAGGTAACATTCTAAGTAAGCCCGGCATGCGGCGCAGCCTAAATGTTATGCTGTTTGTCGTTGTAAAGGCTTGTCTTTCCTGTTGCGTAGCAGATAGCTTTTTGGAGATCGAACTTGCTCAGGTTTAGCCGATGCCCTCTCTTCCTGCTTTGCCTCTTCGCCACCTTGAACGGTTTTGGCCAGTCCCCGAAGTCGAAGACCGTCTTGGCTGCACGTCCGCCCATGGGCTGGAATAGCTGGGACGCCTACGGTCTCACCATCACGGAGTCGCAGTTTCGCGATAACGTCGACGTGCTCGCGAAGACACTGAAGCCCTTCGGCTGGGAGTACGCCGTGATCGATGAAGGGTGGTTTCTTCGCAATCCCCTGGTGCGCCTGACGCCAGAGAAGCTGGACTACGAACTCGATGCAAATGGGCGCTACATTCCAGTTCCGAGCCGCTTTCCGTCTGCACTCGAAGCAGGTAACAATACCGGTTTCAGGGCAATTGGAGAGTACGTCCACTCACGCGGGCTCAAGTTTGGAATCCACATCGTCCGCGGCATTCCGCGAGTCGCTGTGCAACACAATGCTCCAATCGCCGGCAGCAAATTTCACGCTCAGGACGTCGCAGACACGAGCGATGCATGCCCGTGGGACCCGACCAATTGGGGCGTCCGCGATACCCCTGGCGGACAAGCCTGGTATGACGCCTTGCTCGCACAGTACGCAGGCTGGGGCGTAGATTATCTCAAAGTGGATTGCATCTCTGACCACCCCTACAAGCCCGCCGAGATCCGCATGCTGCATCGTGCAATCGTCAAAACCCGACGCCCGATCGTCCTAAGTCTGTCGCCCGGCCCCACCTCTCCCGGCATAGTCAAGGATCTTATCCCCTATGGCCAGATGTGGCGCATCTCGGATGATGTCTGGGACTACTGGACGAACCCGCGACACTTTCCGCGCAGCCTTCACGATCAGTTCGAACTCGTCGCAGCCTGGGCTCCGTTTGCAAAGTCCGGCAGCTGGCCCGATGCCGATATGTTGCCACTCGGCTATCTGGGACCGCAGCCCGGCGATGGCAGCGCGAGAGAGTCTCGCCTGACCCACGACGAGCAGCAGATGATGCTGACGCTTTGGGCCATAGCCCGCTCGCCCCTTATCGTGGGCGCAAATTTGACGAGATTGGATGACTGGACCACGAAGCTACTCACCAATAAGGACGTGCTGGGTCTAGACCAATACGGCCACGATCAGCGGCAAGTAACGCGTGAAGGAAATACCGTCGTATGGACCGCAGCGGGCAAGGGCGGCACGAGGTATATCGCCCTGTTCAACCTGAACGATGAAGATAAGACCTTCCAACGCAAATACGACTTCTACAACCTGCCTGCCAATTCTTACGCCAGTCGCGACCTTTGGATGAACACCGACCGCGGCATATCGGACAGCGTCAACATCACTTTGCGGGCACACGCCTGCATGCTGCTCGAACTCAAACCCATGCAATCAGCACCCTAGGAGTTATATGCGTCTGATTTACTCTGCTACTGCCTCCCTTCTGCTTCTTGTCTCGCTTGCAACCGCGCAAGGCAATCCATCAGTACCGCTGGCCGCGACTCCGCCAATGGGCTGGAACTCCTGGAACTGGTTCGCCGGTAAAGTCACCGATAAGGATATTCGCCAGGCCGCCGACCTCATCGTCTCCTCTGGTATGCGCGACGCAGGCTACACCTACGTCAACATCGACGACACATGGGAAGGCGAGCGTGACGCAAATGGCGTACTGCACGCCAATGAAAAATTTCCTGACATGAAGGCGCTCGCCGACTACGTCCACAGTAAGGGACTGAAGCTCGGCATCTACAGCTCCCCTGGCCCAAAGACCTGTGCGCGTTTCGAAGGCAGCTACAACCATGAGCAACAGGACGCCGATCTCTACGCTTCGTGGGGCGTAGATTTCCTCAAGTATGATCTCTGCAGCTTCCGTAGCGTGATGACCCAGGCCGCGCCCAATGACAAACTAAAGCAGAATGCGATGATGCGCGCTGCCTATGAAAAAATGCATCTGGCAATGGTCAAAACCGGGCGTCCGATGGTCTACAGCCTGTGCCAATATGGGAACGATGCAGGGTGGGAATGGGCCGCACAGGTAGGAGGCAATCTCTGGCGCACTACCGACGACATCGACCCAGGCTTCGAACGCATGAGCCTAATCGGCCGCGAACAGGCCGGCCTCTCCAGATATGCCGGGCCCGGCCACTGGAACGACCCCGACATGCTGGAGGTCGGAAACGGCAAGCTAACGCTCGATGAAAGTCGTACGCATCTGGGACTTTGGGCTATGCTTGCCGCGCCGCTTCTGGCAGGCAACAACCTCAGCCAACTCACCTCGGCTATCACCGCAATCCTGACAAATCGCGAGGTCATCGCAATTGATCAGGATCCACTCGGGAAACAAGCAGAGCGTATTTTCGCGGAGGGGCCCGTGGAAATCTGGGCGCGGCCTTTAAGTGGTGGCGGCGTTGCGCTGGCTGTCTTCAACTTCGGAGAGGACGAAACGTTTCTTCGCGGCATACACCTGCACCTGAAAGAAGCCGGAGCCGCCGACGGATGGAACGCTCGCGACGTGTGGGCCGCCAAAGACCTCGGGCCAATAACAGACGACTATCGCTTCTCGCTGAAACGCCACGCATCACTGCTCTTGAATTTATCCGGAAAACCACGGTAAACCCGTTTCTAGCTCGTGCATGGACCATGCAGACAAGGTCCGCATTCGTGCAGCAAAGCTGAAAGGAAGATGGGTGTCGAAGATATGCACGGCGCTCTCAGTTGTCATGTAATTTACGCAATCAATCGGAGCCAGCGGCGTTGGTAACAAGTTTGTTGTTCGTAACCATTACTATTTCGCTCATCCTCCGCGGCTGGCCGCGCTAGAATCAGCCAGCGCTGGAATTGCGTGCACTCTACCTATGTCCGAATCGATTGCTTCAGGCAACGCATATCTCGAAGTCGTCTTCCTTGATCTTCCAAGACAGGTAGTTCCCGTTACCACCTTTCCATTCTTAATTGGACGGGGCCAGGAAAACGGTAATCACCTGTCTTTTGACGACATGCGCATTTCGCGCAAATGCATCGCCATTCTTCTGGATGATTCCGGGCTGTTCATTGAAGATCGCGGGCAGCGCGAAGGCATCTTCGTCAATGGTGAACCGACCACGATTCGACCACTTTCCGACGGTGACCGGATACGTGTAGGCACCGACGACGCATGTCAACTGATCTTCCGATTGGCACCGGAACCAATCGTCGAGCAAGCCCCTGAAATAAAGCTCCGAAGCATTCTCGGCTCCATGGGTAACAACGGCTCAGTGGCAGAACTCAACGGGCTCAGACTCCTGCTTGAGGCGACCTCGCTGATGCATTCGGAGCTTCCGCTTGAATCCGTCCTGGCAACGATGCTCGACCATGCCATCGTTATCACGCACGCCGATCGCGCAATGCTGCTGGAACCGGATGCCTCGGGCGTGCTGCAGGTCAAGGTTGCGCGTGGGCGCGACGGCAAGAGTCTGGTTGAGGCAGTGCATCCCAGTCGTTCCGTGCTCGCCAGCGCAATCGAGCTTGGATCCGCAGTGGTCAATGAGGATTTGAACCTGGCGGAATTAACTGTGCAGAACGCACTGAGCGTCGTGCGCCAGCTTTTGCGCTCGTCGGTTGTGATTCCCTTGTACGATACGCCGCGACGGCAAAGTCACTCTTCGGCAGAGATCGCCCAGCGACAGTTGTTGGGCGCTGTCTACCTGGATTCCAAGCGCACTGCTACCTTTTCGACATTGGACCGCCAGATCCTTGACGCCCTGGGCGCTCAGGCCGGAAGCATTCTTGAAAATGCCCGGTTGATCGAACACGAACGGGAACGCCAGCGGCTCGCGCAGGAACTGCAAATCGCACGCGAGATCCAACAGGCACTGGTTCCGCAAGGGGCGCAGAACTATCCGCATTTCTCCATAAGTGGACTTCATAAGCCCTGTGATGAGGTGGGGGGTGACTTCTTCGACGTCTTTCCGTTGTCGGATGGCCGCCTCGCGCTCTTAATCGCGGACGTTGCCGGTAAGGGGCTGGGCGCGGCTCTCGTCACGACCATGCTGCAGGGCGCACTTTCAGGAATGACCCTGGGCGTCGATCCGGTGAAGGTCTTCAACCACCTGAACCGATTTCTCTGCGATCGGGCCTCGGTAGGTCGTTGTGCAACCATGTTTTTCGGACTGCTTGATCCCGGTGGCGCTCTTGAGTTCGTTCGTGCTGGACATCCCTCTCCTCTGCTGATGCATGCAGGAACAGTGAGCGAACTGTACTCCACTGGATCATTTCCAGTTGGTCTGGTTCGGGACGCATCCTACACGTGCGACCGTGTGCAACTTGAACCTGGTGACACCCTGTTGCTTTACACCGACGGTGTAACAGAAGCCGAGGATAGAGACAGAAACCTGTTTGAGGACTGGAGGCTCAAGGAAGTCTTTGGCCGGCATCAGAATTCGTCCTTGAAGACCCTTCAGGATGGAATATTCAACGCTGTCGACAACTTTACAAAGGGCGCAAACCAGTCGGATGATGTCACGCTTCTTGTGGTGCGCTACCGCGGTCCTGCCTGCGATCACAGCGAGACCGCGTAGCCAATCAAAAAAGACACCGGATAATGAGCTGGTCGTAAGTGGCCGCTTCTGCGCAAAAACTCGCTCAGTAACCGTGGATCACTTCGTCAAAGTTAGAAAGATCATGGACGTGCGGAACATCCACCTAAGCGACGCGGAGGTGCTGGTTCGACTGCGACTGTTGCTGGACCAAACGGGT
>JAYVDT010000299.1:0-5179 GCA_043749265.1 Rhodanobacteraceae bacterium
ACGAATTTCTTCAGACCTTGACTGAAGAACTCCTCCAGCCAAGCAGGGCCTTGGACAATCTTGTTCTGCGTTATCTCAGGCAAGGCGTTCTCACTCCCCGCAACACCGCAACGCAACTGGAAGTAAATTTCAACCGGAAATGACGAGCATCTATCACAAAGCTACTTGACGGCGGAAGATCCTGGTGCCATTGTGCTCGTGCGTGCGTCCACTTCAGGTGACCGGCCTGTCTCATGTAGGATAACCGCACGTCTGATTCGACGAGAGCCCCTAACTTGAGGGGGCTCTTCCGCGTTAGAGAGGGCGATGGGAGATTTGTAGGGAATACTCGCTTGTCGCCGCTTGCCTGCCGAAGCTTAAAGTGCCTGTAAAAACAGGTGTCCCTCCTTTCCGACAAGCACCCACAATTCCGCTGTAACTGATTACGAGTCCACTGCTCTGTTCTTCGTGGACTTCGTTCTGACTCCCTACAGATTCCCCTACATGGGCTTGCCTGGTCAGATGCTGATGATGGCTAAATTATTGATTTGATGGAGCACCGAATGGGATTTGAACCCATGAATACTGGTTTTGCAGACCAGCGCGTTAGCCACTTCGCCATCGGTGCTCATTGTTGAAGAAGATCTGCTGCAAGCCGGCGATTGGCACGCTTGCAGCAGTTCTTCCTCTGCTAATCTTACGCCCTTACTTTGGTTGGGACGTGGTGCGGAGGTATGGCTTGACGGTCTTATAGCCGGGGAATACCTTCTCTGCTTGCTCATTTGAGACGGCGCCGGTGATGATGACGTCTTCGCTCTGCTTCCAGTTTGCGGGGGTGGCGACAGGGTGGGTAGAGGTTAGCTGCATGGAATCGAGGACGCGAATGATTTCGTCGAAGTTGCGGCCGGTGGTCATGGGGTAGGACATGGTGAGCTTGATGCGCTTGTCTGGCCCGATGATGAAGACGGTGCGAACGGGCGCGTTGTTGGCGGGGGTGCGGCCTTCAGAGGTATCGCCAGCGTCTGCGGCGAGCATGTCATAGAGCTTGGCTACTTTGAGTTCAGGGTCGCCGATCATAGGAAAGTTGACTTTAGAGCCACCCACCTCTTCGATGTCTTTTTCCCATGAAACGTGGCTGCTTACCGGGTCGACGCTGAGTCCGATTACCTTTGTGCCACGCTTGGCAAAGTCGGCTTGCAGGTTGGCGACTGCGCCGAGTTCAGTAGTGCAGACGGGGGTGAAGTCCTTGGGATGCGAGAAGAGCACGGCCCAGTTGTCGCCGATCCAGTCATGAAAGTGGATGGTGCCCTGGGTGCTCTCCGCTGTGAAGTCCGGCGCGATATCGTTGATGCGAAGTGACATTTGCAATTGCCTCCGTTGGGATTGACCCTACTGTTTTTGTGCTCCCGGAACAACGCCAGAACACAAGTAAAAACTCACCCGGTGTTTCGCTTGGGTGAGTTTCTGAAGTTCGTTTCGAAGGTACTTTACCTCGACTCGTTCATCCACCCACCGACGTACCGTTGCGGCGACAGCAGCGGCAACAGAAAACGGTGTTGGTGTGAATCGTCAAAGTTGAAATTTGTCCAAGTAAGATCTCTGATTTCCAGCTGCAGTCACCGCAGGCTAAACTTCGGCTAGCTTCGTGTTGCCGTATGCCTCACTGCACTGCCATCAGCGTCTCACTGAAGGAACCCCTATGTCAATATTCCATCTCCCGTATGCACTTGTCGACGTCTTTGCGGAACGCGCTCTTGAAGGCAACATGCTCGCGATTTTCACCGACGCACGCAGACTTTCAACTGAGCGGATGCAGGCGCTTGCGCGCGAGACAAATCTTGCCGAGACGACGTTTATCTTTCCGGCTGAAGATCCGGAGACGGAGCGTAAAGATGGCGTGCGGGTGCGCATCTTTACGACGCAGGAAGAGCTTCCATTTGCGGGCCATCCGACGCTGGGGACGGCGTCGTGGCTGTACTTCAATCATCCGCTGTTGCGGGGCGCAGAGGTCGTCACGCTGAAGCTGAACGTGGGGCCGATTCCGGTGCGGTTCGATGCGCCGACAGAGGGCAGGGCGGGGGTGTTTGGGACGATGCGACAGAACGATCCGGTGTTTGGGATGGTGCATGATCGGGAGGAGATTGCACGGGTGTTGCATGTGCCGATTGAGGATCTGGATACTGCTTACCCGATTCAGACTGTGTCGACCGGAATGGCATTTTGCATTGTGCCATTCAAGTCTTTGCAGGCGCTGGCACGATTGGAGATTCCGCAGGCCGGGGCGCAGATTTATCTGGATAGATGCAAGTGCAAATTCTTTTATTGCGTGGCTCGTGTGGATTCGGCGAATGCAGATTTCCATGCGCGGATGCAGTTCTATAACGGCGAGGATCCGGCGACGGGATCTGCGGCGGGCTGTGCGATTTCGTGGATGGTTCGACATGGGTTGGCGGTAAGCGGTGTAGAGACGGTCATCGAGCAGGGGATAGAGATTCGGCGACCTTCACGGCTTTATGTGCGGGCGTCTTCCGACGCTGCCAAAATTCATGACGTGTTTGTGGGGGGTCGCACCATTTCTGTGGCATCGGGGACGTTTTTCCTGCCTTGAAAAGGGGGTTTCCCACAGGGCTTTGTCATCAAACTGCAACAAAGAAGCACCCTTGAGAAAATCGGTGGATGAGCAAGTCACAAATAGGTGCTTTTTCGCCTTATTTTCGCCCATTGCCAAGTCGTATTCCCCCTCGTAAGGTTGGGAAGCGTTGAGGGAACAGCGGGCTCCTAAGTTTGAACGGGTTGGCCGTTGTAACTGAAACAATTGGTTCTTTCGCCTGATTTTCCGACAATTTGACTTGAGAGATGCCTGACTGCAAAGTGCAGTCGCGCCCCCTCCTGTGCGTAAGCTCTCTGACTGCACCGCAGCTTTTCGGGACCGTTACTCCGCATGTCCAAAAGACGTTCGGACCCGGCCTGAAGCTTGCAATCGCAGCAGCGGACCCCTTGCGCGGCACGGTGGGATACTGCGTGGCAACCTGCGAATTTGCAGTTCGGCTTCTCTCATAAAACTACGGTTCGGCAGGGCAAGTTTGTGTGCCCTGCAGAATCAAGGCACTGCTCCAACCGAACTCTGCAAAAGGAGACGGCGGCGCAGACAGGAGAGCCTCGTCTCTCATTTGTCTGCAAGGCTCGATCCCGATGCGGGGTCTGTTGGGCAGCCGCCTCAACTCGCTTGCGGATCCATCTTGCCAGTCCGTGCGGTGTGGGTTGGCGGTTGCTTTGAACGTAGTTAGAACGCCACCCAGCACTCGTCCGGCTGAACGAGCCGTACGAGTGCATGGGGCTCAACCGAGAGTTCCAAAATAAGCGTGCGTAAACAGCGCAAGCCTTGAGAGTGAGACCGGAAAACAATGCGTCCTAAGAAAATGATTCTCTGCGTCGATGACAATGAACAGACTCTTTCAGTCCGAACTTTTCTCCTGGAGACCCGAGGCTACCGGGTGATCAACGCCACTACGTCAAAGGAAGCATTGGAGATCCTGGAGCGCACGGTGCCCGGCACGCTGGACCTGCTGATTGCGGACCTGCTGATGCCGGGTATGGATGGGAACGAGCTTGTGCGGCGCGCCAAGCAGATGCATCCGACGTTGCCGGCGCTGATCGTGAGCGGCACGGTGGCATCGTTTGATCGCGCGCTTGCAGCCGACGCGTTTCTGCCCAAGGGTGCGGGATCGCCCGTGGAGTTGCTGGAGCGGATTCGCGTGTTGGTTGCGCGCAAGCGCGGGCCGAAGAAGCATGCGCACTCGCCGCAGTTGCAACCGCAACCGGTGCCATCGCAGGAGAACGCTGCTGAGAACGAGCAGATGGAGCATCGCAAGGCTAGCTAGGCGGTGGTGAGCACGCGCAAAACGCAGATCTTTTTACTGCGCTGCGCTGACAATTTTCAGGATGGTGGAACGTAACAGGCCACGGCTGATTCGTCTGGAACGACAACAAGAATTGCGGGGAGCGCGTGGCAGGAAGATGGGGCGCTACTTGATGTCGCGCCAGTTGTCTCCGAGGCCTACATCGGCGACGATTGGGATGGAGAACTGAGCTACGTTTTCCATCTCCTGCTTGACGAGGGCTTGCATCTCTTCGGCTTCATGGGGGACCACGTCGAAGAGCAGTTCGTCGTGGACCTGCAGGGTCATTCGAGAGCGCAGCTTGCGGGCGATGATCTCGCGGTCGAGAGCGATCATGGCTAGCTTGATGAGGTCTGCAGCGGTGCCTTGCAATGGGGTGTTGATGGCGGTGCGCTCCGCGAAGCCGCGCATGTTGGGGTTGCGGGACTGGATGTCCGGGATGGGGCGGATACGGCCGAACCAAGTGCGGACGGCTTGCTCGCGACGAACGGTTTCCAGGGTTTCGTCGATGAAGCGCTTGATGCCGGCATAGCGCTCGTAGTAGGTCTCGATGTAGGTTTTAGCGATCTTCTGATCAATGTTGAGTTGAGCGGCAAGGCCGAAGGGGCTGATGCCGTAAACGATGCCGAAGTTGACGGCTTTGGCTCGGGCACGGGTCTCTTTGTCAAGCTCGGCGATGGGGATACCGAAGACCTCGGACGCGGTGAGGGTGTGGATGTCGATGCCGGTGCGGTAGGCGTTGAGGAGCAGCGGGTCCTGGGAGAAGTGGGCCATGAGGCGGAGCTCGATCTGCGAGTAGTCAGCCGACATGAGCAGGTTGCCAGGGGCGGCGATGAAGGCGGTGCGGATCTCGCGGCCGATGGCGGTGCGGGTGGGGATGTTCTGGAGATTGGGATTGGTGCTGCTGAGGCGGCCGGTGGCCGTGCCTACCTGGTTGAAGGTGGTGTGGATGCGGCCTTCGGCGTCGGCCAGCGAGGGTAGCTGATCGAGGTAGGTGCTCTTTAATTTTTGAAGCTGGCGGTGTTCGATGACGAGGGCGGCGATGGGATGGTTTTCCGCTAGGTCTTCAAGGACATCCTGGGCGGTGGAGACCACTTTGCCCTTGCCGTACTTCATGGGCTTGGGGAGGTCCATGCGGTTGAAGAGGACGTCGCCCAGCTGCTTGGGGGAGTTGATGTTGAAGCGGTGGCCGGAGTCGGTGTAGATGCGCTCGGCCAGAGTGTCGATATCGATGGTGAGGCGCGATCCCATGTCGCGGAGGACGGTGGGGTCGATGCGGACGCCGGTCTCTTCCATGCGGA
>JAYVDT010000300.1:0-5170 GCA_043749265.1 Rhodanobacteraceae bacterium
CCCTGATGAAGATGAATAGCAGGTCCTCGGAGACTGGAGACAACATCCATATGCGCATCCCCCGGTGCCAGCAACACCGTTCCAGGCTCGACGGAAGCACCGTCAACCGCCTGCATGACACGCACCTTGCACAAGCCGTTCAGGCGTTCGGCCAAGGCACTGGTAAAGAGTTTTGGCATGTGCTGCACAATCAAGACTGGCACCGCCAGGTCTCGCGGCAAGTCCGGCAGCAGGGTCTCCAACGCAGACGGCCCCCCGGTCGAGATGCCGATGACAATAGCCTTAACCATTGGCTCCGCCACGCTTGCGCCGCCGCTTGCCGAGGTCCTTCGCAACACCGCAGATCCTGCCTTCCCTCCTCCGTAATCACCGGCCAATGCGGCAATCTTGGGAAGAAGTTGGCTTATCAGAAAATCAAGCGCCGCAGCAAAGTCTTTCTGCTGTCCGGGTTTCATCACATAGTCTTTCGCCCCCATTGCGAGAGCGTCCAGGGTCGAGCGTGCCCCGCGTTCCGTATGTGCGCTGCACATAATAACCGGCAGCGAAGGCGCCACGGTCTTCAATCGTTCCAGAACTGCAAGACCATTCATGCGAGGCATCTCAAGATCAAGCAAGAGCACATCCGGACGAAGGCGAGACACTGCTTCGATAGCTTCCAGCCCATCGTGCGCCACGCCGCATAACTTCATCCTGGGCAGTGGCGAATCGCCATCATGCGCGTGCAGCGTGAACACCGTCCTCATGACTCCGCGCATCACAGCCGAGTCATCCGCCGCAAGCACTCGTAAAACTTGATCACTTCTCAATTTGTCTCTCACACACGCTGAGTCTGCATTCTTTGCTTCAGTAAGACAGCTCGAACCCCATCAGTTGCAGCTTCTCGCGAAGGGCCTGCGGTGTGAAGGGCTTCATCAAAAACTCGTCTGCGCCGTACTCCAGCGCCTGACAGATAAAGCTGTTGTCGGCTTCGGTCGTCACCATCATCACTTTCATCGCCGTCCACAATCCTTGCTCGCGCAGAACCCTCACGCACTCCAGACCACCCATCACAGGCATATTTACATCCACGAGCATCACATCAAAGGAGTGTTCCTTATGCAGCATCTGCAGCGCCTCGCGGCCGTCCCCTGCCTCTACACACATCGCCCCCATGCGCTTCATCTGTTGCTTCAGAAACTCCCGGATAAAGTTTGAGTCATCCACAATCAGAACCCGCATCTGTCTCCCCCGGTTCCGTAAGCGTTCGGGCCCGCTGTGACCGGTACGGAAATACCAAACAACCCCGAAGCAGCGAGCCGCACGGGAGCTAACCTCTGCGGGTCGAGTCGCACGAGCAGGCCATTTGGCATCCGGTACGCCCCATTGAAAAGCGCTTTGCTCGCCTCATCCAGCGTCGGCGGATTCACAGCGAAGCTCCTTCCCGAGACTGTTACAACTCCGCCGACTCCATCCACCATCAAGCCATAAATCTCTCCGCAGTTTTCCCTATCGGCATCCGGGCACACCTCCCCGAGCACAATGACGCAACTCTCTCCACCACGCGAAGGCAGCCCAAGCAAAGCCCGAAAATCGATGGCCGTAAGCACCTCTCCCCGGTACGGCATCACCCCGCCGATAAAAGGAGGCGCAAGCGGGACGCTCTGAATCATGCGCCCCTCAAGCACTTCGAGAATGCTCAGTATATCGATGCCGTACCGCCGATTGTCCACGTTCAGCGAACACAGCGAGATGGTCTCATCCGCTTCCTCCATGTCTGGCACGGGTTTCATGCGACCTCCCGCAGATCCGTCGCTTCAGCAAAGCCACTGTGCACTGCCAGAAGACGCTCTTTCACCACTGTCAGACGGGCGTCGCCAAAGTCCGAACGCACATCAAGCGCTGTACCACTTGCAACATCTACGGCGCGTCGAACAATCATCCCCACACGCTCCCCGTTTCTGCGGCGGCATATCAAGACCGTAACCAGTTCTGAGGCCTGCATTCCGGCCAGTTCGCCCAGCAAATCGCCCTCATCCTCAAGCGGCAATAGGTCTCCACGGTACTGAAGCAGCAATCGTCCCGCTACAAACTCAATGCTACCCAGCGCCACACTCTCAATATGCTCCACCGCATCCAATGGGAGTGCAGTGCGCTCGACCGAGCCGCCGCGTACACGACTTTCATAGATCAGGAACGAAGGGTTCGCCTCGACAGCTTTCCTGTCGCCTTCGATCCGGTTCGGCTTTTCCTCGACCACCGGACGCACAGCCGCACGCGCGGCAACTGCCGCCACATCGAGAATCATCGCCAACGTACCATTGCCCAGCACCGTCGCGCCTAAAAACAAACCTATCTCACGCAGCACCGTCGACAGAGGTTTTACAACAATCTCCTCCGGACTCATTAGGTCATCCACCACAAGACCGAAACTGCATCCGTCAGCATCCAGCACGACCAGATAGAATCCGGTCACCCTTTCCGCGCGTGGCAGCTGCAACAGCCCGTCCAGCCAGACCAGCGGAAGCAACTTGTCACGCAGACGATAAAATTCCGCCCCTCCGATGCTCTCCACAACAGCGTTTGCCTCTCGTCCCGGAACATACACCAACTCCGCAAGAGCACCTTGTGGAACGCAAAATTGCTGACCTCCGCTCTGCACAATCAACGCCGGAACAATTGCCAATGTAAGCGGTACCCGCAGTCGCAGGACTGCGCCGCGGCCTGTCTTGGAGAATATCTCCACCGTGCCGTTCACCTGCTCGATATTGGCGCGGACCACATCCATCCCCACTCCACGGCCGGAGAGAAGCGTAACCTGCTCAACCGTTGAAAAATCCGGCAGAAAGATCAATTGGTGAAGCTCGTGGTCGGTCATGGCCACGGCCTGTTCATCCGTGATCAAGCCACGGTCGATCGCATTGGCACGCAGCTTGTCCGTGTTAATGCCTCCGCCATCGTCCACTACCTCGATGACCACGTAGCCACTTTGATGAAACGCACGCAGACATAGCAAACCCTGTGGCGCTTTGCCCAGACTAATCCGCTCAGAAGCAACTTCAATGCCATGATCAATCGCGTTTCTAACAGCGTGCGTGAGCGGATCCTTGATTGCTTCAAGCAGGCTCTTGTCCAACCCGGTGTCCTGGCCCGTAAACTCCATCCGCACAAGCTTGCCGCAGCTCTTTGCAAGGTCACGCACCAGGCGTGGAAATTTTCTGAAAATATGTCCAACCGGCTGCATACGAGCCTGCATCACCGTCTCCCGCAGATCCGCAGTCACATTGTCGAGCCGGCGTGTCAGTTCACCAAATCTGGCTGTCTCCAGGGTCGTCTGCAACATCTGGTTTCTGGTCAAGACAAGTTCGCCCACAAGATTCATCATCCGGTTTAGAACTTCGACCTCAACCCTAAGCGTCTTCTCGCTGATTCCGCTGGTGCTGATCCCAATACTCCCCGGCGAAACCAACCGCCGTTCCAGCCCTGCCATGGTCTCGCTGGACCGCGTTGCTTCAGCCTGGCTCCCATCGACTTTATCCGGCTTCCCGCATACGTGTTCAGGCTCATCTGCAAACGGTCCCAAGGACGATTTCCGCATGCGCTGATCGGGCTGTTTGACAGTCGTGCCCGCCTGCGCCAGTTCGCCTAGCAACTGCAGCAGCGAGCTATCGTTATCATGCGTGCGAGTTCCTTCTTTTCCCGTCTTTTCGATCAAATACAGAATGGATCGCAGACCATCCATCAACTGCAGCAAGCCTCCGATTAGCCGCTCATTGACCTCAAGCCGGCCGTCCCGCAGAAGACCCAACACGTTCTCTCCCGCGTGTGACAGCCTCTCCAGCCGACCAAATCCCAGGAAGCCCGTGGTCCCCTTGATGGTATGCACGGCACGAAAGATCTCGGCCAATAAGGTTTCATCTGTCGGCGCGTCCTCCAACTCCGTCAGGCACCCGTCCATGCGGTCCAGGCCCTCGAAGCTTTCCGCCAGAAATTCCTTCATCAGATCGTCCACACCCTCTTTATCGGACCAAAGTCTTCATCTCATCAGTCTCAGCGCTTGCGTTCCGCACAACCACCTTCTAACCTCAAACAACAAAGCATGGAACCCTTCATCACTTCCACAGAACTGACCGAGCTTTCGCTGCAGGCGGAAGCCGCCGCACACAATGCGTACGCGCCCTACAGTCACTTCTTCGTGGGTGCTGCGGTACTGCTGGAAACAGGCGAAATCGTCACCGGCTGCAACGTCGAAAACGCTTCCTACCGGTTGACCACCTGCGCCGAGCAAACCGCCATCGCCGCCGCCGTCGCCATCTATGGCCCTGCCATCCGCATCCGAGCCGTCGCCGTTCACAACCTCAACGACACCGCCTGCCAGCCCTGCGGTGCCTGCCGCCAGACGATCGCCGAGTTCTCCGCACCCACCGTGATCATCCTCTTCCCCGGACCCGACGGCAAGCCCAGCACCTGCACCCTCGCCGACCTACTCCCCTCCGCCTTCAAGCCGGAATCCGCATGAGCACCGTGCCCCACATCCATCCGCTCGACGTCATCCTTCACAAGCGCGACGGCCTGACCCTCTCCGACGTAGAGATCAACGCCTTCATCCACGCGGTCACTAACAAAACCACCACAGACGCCCAGATCGCGGCCTTCCTGATGGCCGTCTTTCAACGCGGCCTCAACACCGACGAACTCGCCGCCCTCACCAGGGCCATGCGCTACTCCGGCGAGACCTTTGACGCGACACCTCTCCATACCTTCACCGTCGACAAACACTCCACCGGCGGAGTTGGTGACAAGACCTCCCTCCTCATCGGCCCCATCCTCGCCGCAGCGGGCCTCGCCCATCCCACCATCGCAGGAGTCCCCGGCATCTGCGTCCCCATGATCTCCGGCCGCAGCCTCGGCCACACCGGCGGCACGCTGGACAAGCTCGAAACCATCCCCGGTTTCGACTCCCAACTCTCCCTCGCCCGCTTCGAGCAAGTCCTCCGCCAATGCGGCACCGCCCTTATCGGCCAGACCCCCTCGCTTGTCCCCGCCGACCGCATCCTCTACGGCCTCCGCGACCACACCGGCACCGTCGAATCGCCCTTCCTCATCACCGCCAGCATAATGAGCAAGAAGCTCGCCGAATCTCTCAATGCCTTGGTTCTCGACGTAAAAACCGGCTCCGGCGCCTTCATGAAGA
>JAYVDT010000301.1:0-5159 GCA_043749265.1 Rhodanobacteraceae bacterium
ATGGAACAATCCGCTTTATCCCTTGTTCAAATCGTGGATAATGCGCTTGCCGACGCAAACCGGCGGGGTGGCACGCACCTGGCCTGCCACCCTGGCTGCTCGCAGTGCTGCGTCGGCGTCTTCCCTATTGCCCAGCAGGACGCCGCCCGTCTGCGTGAAGGACTCGCTCTCGCCACCCCCGAAAAGGCCGCGTCCATCCGCATCCGCGTTCTCGACGCCCTGACCCGCCTCGACCCCTGGTTCCCCGGCAACCTCGCCTCTGGGATCCTCCACGAAGACCACGAAGCCGCCATCCTCTTTGAAGAGTTCGCCAACGACGAACCCTGTCCCGTCCTTGACCCCACCACCGGCACCTGCGATCTCTACGAGCATCGCCCCATCCTCTGCCGTACCTTTGGCCCCCCCATGCGGACGCCCGAAGATAACCTCGGCACCTGCGAACTCTGCTTCATCCACGCCAGCACCGAAGAGATCGCCGCCTGCGAGCTAGATCCCACTATCCCCGACCAGGAAGCCGACTTCAACGAGGCGTGGAACGCTCAGCACCACACCCAGGGCGAAACACTGATCGCCTACGCGCTCCGCGGTGCCTGATTGATCCGGTCGCACGGCTACTCGCGCAGCATTGATAATCAAACGGTGAACATAACTCTTGCCATTACCGGCGCTTCCGGAAGCCTCTTCGCGGCAGAAGCACTTCGTCAGCTTGAAGCTGATCCCCGTGTCACCCTCATCAACCTTATCGCCAGTGACAGCTCCCTGCGCGTTCTGGCGGAAGAACTCAACGTGTCCGGCCGCACCAACCTGCCGGAGCGCCTGCTTGGCTGTGCCCCCACCAAGACCCATCACCTCGCTGACCCTGACATCGGCGCCAACATTGCCAGCGGCTCTTACCCCACTGCGGCCATGGTAATCCTGCCCTGCTCCATGGGGACGCTTGCGAGCATTGCCCACGGCCTCGCCAGTTCCCTTATCGAGCGAGCCGCCGACGTCTGCCTCAAGGAGCGCCGCCCGCTCATTTTGTGCGTTCGCGAGACCCCGTTCAACCTAATTCATCTCCGCAACATGACGCAGGCAACCGAGGCCGGCGCGACCATTTACCCCGTCATGCCGACTCTCTACAACGACCCTAAAAGCATCCCGGATATGGCTCGGAACTTTGTCCACCGCGTCATGGCGCATATCGGACTCCCCCAGACTGACGCCTACCAGTGGAAGGGCTAACTTCGCGGAAGGACTAACGAAGGCGAGCGCAAATTGCTGCTAATGTCCAGCTACGGTCCGCTCGACATCCCGCTCCGGCGCAATTGCCTCCAGGAAATCCAACGTCCCCTGCGTTACCGGCTTCGCGCATTCACTCGGCGCCAGGTGCCCACAGCCGCTCACGACGAGCAGGCTTGAAGCAAGAATCCTTTGGTGCATCTTCTGGCCGACCGCCAACGGAATCAGAGAATCTTCGCGGCCCCAGACAATCAGCGTAGGCTTTTCGATCCGATGCAGTTGAAAGTCAAGCAGGTCCTTGCCCCCGATCATGGCAGCTACGCTCCGATTCAGCACCCAAGCATTCGCCTGCAGCTTTTCAATGGCGGCGTCCGCAATAAATCCCGGTAAAGGCTTGGGCGCAGGTGTTAGCATCTCCTGCAGCTTGACTAGACCCTGGCGGTTTGACGGTGTAAACAATGATCCTTCAAATGTAGTTGGAAAGTAGATGCCCGCCGCGTCGTAAACCACCAGTCTCCGCACTAGTTCAGGGTGATCCACCGCCAGTTTGAGGACGATCCATCCGCCCATCGACCATCCGCCAATGTCAGCACTATCCAGCTTGGTCGCCTTCATAAAGTCGACGACAGTCTTCTCCTCGAGCCCGATGGAATAGTCCACATCGGGCTTGGGCGACCTCCCATAACCCAGCAGATCCAGTGCGTATACATGGAAACCATTGGCAGCGAGCGTTGGAATCATGTCGCCCCAGTCCTCTCCTCGCGCACCGAGGCCATGCACCAGCACCAGCGGTACTCCAGAACCTGCATTTCCATTGAGATGTTGAGGCATCGCTTCAAGGTAGTGGATCTTGTAACCGTCCACGTCAACAAATTCGCTCATCACGTGTTGCTGCCGAAGATGAAGCCGGATTATTGCGTCGGCAATTAGGAGCGGCGCGCGGTACACAGTAATCCCCGCAACCAACCCGACCACCAGGATCAAGAGCAATACTGTCAAAAGCCAACGTTTCATCTGAATTTCCGCTTTTCTCGACCTTTGATTCTGGCACGTCATCGTTCGTAGTTATTGCTTTTTAATCGCGCTTTTCTTTACGGCAACTTTCTTTGCTGGAACTTTTTTTACAGCAGTCTTCACAGCGCTTTTTGCCGTCGGTACCCCGGTCTTTTTTTCCGGCGCCACAAACTTCCCCCGAACTTCCTTGATCTTGTCCGCTTCAGCGCGAATCCCCGCGGGCTGCGCCCCGGCATTCTTGTTGTTGGATTCGATCACCTGCAGTCCCGGAAAATGCTGCCGCAGAAATTGCCCGGTATACGATGCCGGCACAGTCGCAAGTTGTTCCGGCGTACCAAAGCCCACAATCGTGCCACCGCCTTCTCCACCCTCGGGGCCCATGTCGATCAGGTAGTCCGCGTTTCGGATGATGTCCAGATTGTGCTCAATGATAATCACCGTATTGCCTAGATCAGCCAGCCGATGCAGCACATCCAGCAACCTCCGCACATCGTCAAAATGCAGCCCAGTCGTCGGCTCATCCAGCAGGTACAGCGTACGGCCCGTCTGCCGCTTGCTCAGTTCTCGAGCAAGCTTCATGCGCTGCGCCTCACCACCAGACAACGTCGTCGCCGACTGCCCCAGGTGAATGTACCCCAGGCCAACATCGACAAGTGTCTGCAGCTTGACCGCGACAGTGGGAATGTCCTTCAGCACCGGTAGCGCATCTGCAATCGACAACTCCAAAAGGTCCGCAATCGAATACCCATTGAAGCGAACTGACAATGTCTCCTGGTTGTAGCGTCGGCCGTTGCATATCTCGCACAACACATACACATCCGGCAGGAAGTTCATCTCGATCCGACGCTGCCCTTCGCCCTGGCACGCCTCGCACCGGCCACCCTTCACGTTGAAGCTAAATCGCCCGGGTTTGTACCCACGTTCGCGGCTATCCGGCAACTGCGCAAACAGATCGCGAATCGCCGTAAATACACCCGTGTAAGTCGCAGGGTTAGACCGCGGCGTCCGACCGATCGGCGACTGGTCAATCTGGATAACCTTATCCAGTTGATCCACGCCAATCACCTTGCCATGCTGCCCCGGTTCTTCGCGGGAGCCGTACAGCTCCTTAGCCAGCGCGCGATACAAAATGTCATTCACAAGCGATGACTTGCCCGACCCCGAAACACCCGTCACCACCGTCATCACGCCCACCGGGAAATGAGCCGTAACCTCCTGCAAGTTGTGCGAGCGTGCCCCTTCAACCGTGATCCAGCGTCCATCGAGCGGGCGCGGCCCCTTGTCCTCGGTACCGTCTTCCAGCACCCGAACCGGCCGTGTCACAATCTCAATCTTGCCCGCAAGATACTGCCCCGTGATGCTCGCCGGATTGGCCATAATCTCAGCCGGCGTTCCATCGGCGATCAAATAGCCGCCGTTTTTCCCCGCCCCCGGGCCCAGGTCGAGCACGTAATCCGCTTTACGAATCGTGTCCTCATCGTGTTCGACAACGAGCACCGTATTGCCCAGATCACGCAGCGCCTCAAGTGCTGCAATGAGCCGCTGATTATCCCTCTGGTGCAGCCCGATCGACGGCTCGTCCAGCACATAAAGCACTCCCCTCAACCGGCTTCCAATCTGCGTCGCAAGCCGAATCCGCTGGCCCTCGCCACCCGACAAAGTAGCTGCCGAGCGATCCAGCGAAAGATACCCCAGCCCCACGGCATTCAAAAATTGCAACCGCTCGATAACTTCCTTCTGCAACCGGTCCGCAATCAGCTTGTCGCGGCCCACGAACTTCATCCCCAACGCGCCCTTGAGCGCACGCTCCAGGCTCAACGCCGTAAAGTCCGCGATGCTCGTCGCAACTATCCTGCCATCGCGATCAGGAATCGGAACCGTCACTGCCAGCGACTCAGGCCGCAGCCTGCGACCCTTGCACTTAGGGCACGCGCTCGCGCTCATGTACTGCATCATGTACTCGCGATAGCCCTCGCTCTTGGTGTCTTCAAGGTTCGACCGGAGATAGGCAAAGATCCCATG
Source organism: Rhodanobacteraceae bacterium (assembly GCA_043749265.1). GTDB lineage: Bacteria > Acidobacteriota > Terriglobia > Terriglobales > Acidobacteriaceae > Edaphobacter. Next base: position 4,258 of record JAYVDT010000301.1, read on the forward strand.
AAACCCCGTCCGCCCGCGCTCGCCTGCAGGGGGGCCGTACAGCATTAGGTTCCTTTCAGGCTCCGGCAACTGGCTGAATGGCAGCTTCAGGTTGATCTTGTACTTATCCGCCGCCAGTTTGATCAGCTTCAGCAAATACTGCGAGCCCGATCCCGGCCCCATCGCGCCATCCAGCAGCGGCTTCGACCAATCGGTAATCGTCTTCGCCGGATCGAAATCATAGATCGACCCAAGCCCATGGCACTCCGGACACGCCCCATAGTTCGAGTTGAAGGAGAAACTCCGCGGCTCCAGCTTTGGCACGTTGATCCCGCAATCCGGGCAAGCCATTGTGGACGAGTAAAGCGTCTCCTCAACCACTCCCCGATTTGCTCCCTGGATAGCAATCAGCACCAATCCGTTCGCCATCTGCAGAGCCTTCAACACGCTAGCCTCAAGCCTTCGCGTGTCGTACCGAACGACTCCCGCAAGCGCTGCATTTGTGTCATCTGGCGCGGCTAGCATGGGCTTCAGGATGATGCGATCCACCACCGCCTCAATCGCATGATTTTTGCGCTTCTCCAGGCGCATTCCTTCCGTAAGCTCCATCATCTCGCCATCGATGCGCGCCCTGAAACCTTGCTGATCCAGCGCCTCAAGCTCTTCGCGAAACTCGCCCTTCCGCCCCCGCACGATCGGCGCAAATACAGTAATCCGCTCACCCGGCGCAAGCGAGACAATCCGCTCCACAATCTGCTCCGCACTCTGCCTTGAGATCGGCCTCGAACAATTCGGGCAGTGCGGCTGACCTATGCTTGCGTACAGCAGACGCAGATAGTCATAGATCTCGGTAATCGTTCCCACGGTCGAACGCGGCGACCGCGAAGTCGTCTTCTGCTCAATGGAAATAGCAGGGCTCAGAC
>JAYVDT010000302.1:0-5110 GCA_043749265.1 Rhodanobacteraceae bacterium
TGAACCGAGACGCGTTCCAGTGACCAGCCACGACCGAACGGCCCCCAGGCTTCGAGGTGGGAGTTCTGGAGGCCCCACTCGATGAACTTGTTCCTGGTCCACTCGTTGGCATTCCTGAGATTCGGCGAGCCGGTCAGGCGCGGGCCAATACCGTCCGCAAGCGCAGAGGCAAAGTCCATCGCATGGCCGTGCGTCATTCCCTCGGCGCGAATGCGCTCATACATATTCAAGTCAAGCGATTCCAGCCCCGATTGCCGCGCATAGACCCCTCCCGGCTGCATGCCCTTCTTCTCCGCCTCTGATGCGGCACTGCTGTTCTGCGCAAGGATCGATTGGACGGAAAGCATAGCTGCAAATACCAGGGTGCAACCTCGAAGTATGAATGATGTCGAATGAGCATGAGTCATGAGGTAATCGTTTGCCTTTGATACGTGCGCCGCGGCGTTCCGTTCCAAGAAGTTTACGCTGTCACGCTTCAAGTGAAGCAATAGCTGCAGCCCATCATTCGTATCTAATCTCGCCGTCGTGGACATGGGAATGTGGGAGACGCGAGTTTCATCAGCGTCTTCCAAGTGGCTGTGCGAAGGGTGGAAAACGGCTTCATCGTTTTCCATGCTTTGCATAGCTGCGTCATTTCCATGACCAAATCACTTGCACAAAGCGTGGGGAGTCCCCCAAAACAAGCAACAGCAACAGCCTCCTAAGGAGCTCCGCTCCTCGCGCGCGCAAGGGGATGGAGAAAGCCTCCGTGCAGTTCTAGTCCTCGCTTCGCTCCGGGCTTCGCTTCCTCCGGGCCTGCGGCCACTTTCCCCACCCCTTGCACTTGCTACCCTCGCAGGCGTGGGCCTGGGCCAAGGCGTGTCTCAAAAGAGACACAGCCAAACCATTTCACACCTTCTACAAACTAGCGATAAATAGTTCTAGCTATCTTTCTTTTTAGCTTGCTAATAATGTAATAAATAGTATACTTAGGAACAGAGAGGGGGGATGAGGACAAGCCCCAATCTACCCAAAACTCAGCAGTGCGGAAACACTGCCCAAACTAAAGCCGCACAGGAGAACACGCCATGATCAACGATCTCAGCCGCACCGTTCTGATGGGACACCTTGGAGATGATGCACAGCGCAAGAACGACAAGGCACCCGCTACCTTCCGTATGGCCGTAACTTCCCGCTGGATTGACAACGCGGGCGACCGTCAGAGCCGCACGGAATGGCACAGCATTACCGTCTTCAACAACCTTGCTAAATATGCCCAGACCTTGAAGAAGGGCGACCGGGTTTACGTCGAAGGCGAACTGCGGAGCAACACCCGCGAAAAGACGGTAGGCACCGAAACCATCAAGATTACCTATTGGGAAGTAGTCGTGAGCCAGCTTGATCGTGTGGCCGCTAAGGGCGACAGCGAGAGCGCAGAAGACTAGCTCAATTCGAAGGTTTAGGTGGGGCAGTGCGGAAACACTGCCCCCAACCGCAACGATGCACATACCACACAGGAGATGCGCCCATGTACACCGCAACGGCCGTAGATTCAGGATACAAGACCCTTCCCCTCACAATGCTTGAGGAATCAAGCACGAACCCCCGCCGCACCTTCGAGCCGACCAAATTGGCCGAGCTTGCTCATTATGTGCCCGGACACATAATCGGCATTATGTTCCGCAAGCGGTTATGTGGCCGATGCGGCTTCCCGCCGCATGGCTGATGGCGGTGCGCGTTCTGAGGGGCACATAACGATCACAGCGAACCGAGCCATTTCAGCAACTGCTCGTCTTCACGCCACCCCGTCTTTGGATGAGGCAAGTTCGAAGTTGTGTCAGGGGGGAGGCAGGCTGCGACAGCAGCCATCTTTCCTCTCGTGGTGATTTCCGCGTAGCGGTGAGTGGTGTCGAGGCTGACATGTCCCAACCATGCTCGGATGACGTTGATATCCACTCCCTGCTCCAGGAGACCAACCGCCGTGGAGTGGCGGAAGACGTGAGGAGAGATGCCACGACACTTTTTGTCAGTAGGACGGGAACGCAAGCCGGAGGTGTGCCGCTTAACGATTTTGTATATGCCGAACCGGGTCATAGGCTTGTGCTGTCGAGACGTAAACACGGTGGCAGACGGGTCTGCATGCCTGTCCGATATGAGCTGTTTCAGCAGCGCGGCGGTTTCGGGCCAGAGCGGACAGATTCGCCACTTATCCCCTTTCCCATGCAACCGCGCACGCATAGGCCCATCAAGATCGACATCAACGATCCTCAGGTCGGCAACTTCTTGTACCCGCGCTCCGGTGTTGTAAAGGAGCATGAAGAGAGCTCGATCTCGAAGCGCAAGCGTTCCCAGCCGGGGAAGGCTCTTGAACAGCGTCTCGATCTCTTCGTGCTCCAGATAGTCGGTCTGAGGAGGCGCTGTGCGCTTGACGGGGATTGCCTCCACACGCTGCGCTTCAGCCAGCATCTCCGGATTCTGAAGAGCCAGATACCGATAGAAGGTATGCAAGGCGGCGAGCCGCTGATTGCGCGTGCTCACCCGGTTCCCGCGTGTGACCTCCATCATGTTCAGGAAGTCGAGCACTCGCTGTGACGCCAGGTCCGGAAGGGTAAGCCGGGTGATTGGACGACCGCGACTGCTTGCGACATAGGCGAGGAAGAGTTTCAAGGTGTCCCGATAGCTACGAATCGACCCCGGTCGGAGCCCCTTCTGAGACTTTAGATAGTCTTCGAAAAAGGCGAAGACCGTTTGACCCACGGTCTTCATTGCAAGCCTCCTTGCGGAGCCAACGCCTGGAAGCGCCCAGCCGCTTCATGCAGCAGCTCCTCGGTGATGGTCAGATACACGGCGGTCGAAGCGGGGTCGACATGCCCGAGGAACGTGGAGAGGCTCATCAGCCTGCAGTTGGGATCGATGCCTTCTCGATACCAGCGAAGCAGCGTGGCCACTGCGAACGAGTGCCGCAGATCATGGAGTCTCGGGGACGACACGCCTGGCGGAACATGCAGCTCCAGTTTGGGCACGAGAGCATGGAAGGTCATACTGATGCCCGTCGTGCTCATGGAACCCCGTTTTGTATAGGAGAACAGCGATAGTTCTGGATCGGGGGAGATACCATGACGCTGTTCTACATAGCGTTTGAGACGTTGCGCCAGGTTGGGACCCAACGGTACGATCCGGGTCTTGCCGAACTTGGTATCCCGGATCAACAGCGTGTTTTGGATGATGTCTGCATCGGCCAGCTTGAGACGTGCCACTTCTCCAACCCGCAGTCCCAGCCCGTAGAGCAGAGCGAACACCGTCTCGTAAACCAGCCCTCGATGCCGCGTCCGTGGTCCTTCCGACAGACTCCGCGCCACTGCGAGCAAGCGCCGCGCGGTGGCGAGATCGAAAAGGTACGGGATACGGGTACCGGTGATGCGGCGCGGAGTCGCCGTCACAGGACTCGACTGTATCCATTCCTGCATGACGGCGAAGTTGAAAAAGCGGCGCAGCACACCCAGAAGCTGGTTGTAGCTGCAAGCACTCACTCTGGGGCGAGACCTTATAAACTTGTCGATCACTGAGCCGTCGATTGTTTGCCACTCCGTGATGCGGACATTTTGGAGGTAGCGGTCGAGAAGCCGTAAGATTTCGGCGTCCGTGTCATATTTGCGATTCAGAGCGCGCTTGTATTGCACGAACTGATTGAAGAACGTGGCCAGGAAGCTCTGGAAAATAGTGGTTTTCATAGCGCCTCCCCATCCCCCATCGCAACCTCGCGTAGAGAAGCGATAGCAACTTTTGTGTAAACGCGAGTGGATTGCGACGAGCGATGACCCACGTAATCACCGATGGTCTTGAGTGAAAATTCAGCGTCGACCAGCCGTTGCACACAGGTATGTCGGAGGGTGTGCGACCCGCCTTTGTGCACCTTGATACACGCCTTCTGAAGATAGAGCGCGACGCTGGATGAGACGGCAGCGGAACTGATGGGAGCCTGCGGAGCCATGGCACGGAAGAACAGATGGCGGTCAGAAGTTTCAGGCCGGCCTCGCTTGATATAGTCGATGAGAGCTTCCGCTACGACTCCGGCTAGAGGATAAGCCGTCGAATGCCCAGCCTTGCGCGATAGAACCTGAAGCCGTTCTCGCTTCCAGTCGATATCATCGAGCGTAAGCTTTGCTACTTCATTCGCGCGCAGACCGTAGGTCACAAGAAGAAGCAAAATGGCATAGTCGCGCCGTCCACGGATCGTTCTCCGCTCTACCGCCTCAAGCATGCGGCGAACCTCATCCCAAGTAATGGAACGGGGCACATCGTTCAGACGATAGACCTGCGACATGCCAACCGCACCGCTGAGATCACGCTTGGTAATTGCCTCACGGTGACAGAACCGCAGAAACACCCGCAGATGGCCGCAGAGGTCGCGACGAGTGCGCGGAGCCATCCTAGGAGCACGGTCGACGATGAAAGATGCAAGAAGCGCCGGAGACAACTCGCTGAGCGAAGCAACGCCAGCTTGATGGAGATAATCCGCAAATTCCTTTAGATGGTTACGGTACGCGTAGATCGTGATTTCATTCAGCCCGCGCTCGCTTCGCAAGTAATCGGCGAACCCCGGAGCTTCCGATCTGAGAGGAAATGCCTGGCAGTGCCGATTGCGCTTTACAGTGCCTTCGCAGACGAGCCGCAGCATTTGAAGCACCACGCTCTCGGCATATATCTTTTGTTTTCGCAAAGATGCCGATGTCTTCAACCCGGCTCCATGCTGGCTAAGCCACTCGGATACGAACGCTTCTACATAGGCTCCGACAGCACCTATATCGGTACAGCTATTCTTCTTTGCGAACTCAGCAAACTGGAAAAGTAGGGGCACTCGGCCAACCACGGTGGCGCGGGTGTAACCGTGTGTTTCCAGCCACTCCACATATCTCTCGATGGGTGAAGCAAGCCAGCTACCGCGAATTCGGTCCAGCGTTGAAGGTTTGACGAAATAGTGTTCGAGCATGACATTCTCCATTCGGAAAGATCCGATGGAGCATCATCATGCGCCATGGCGCATCCGTTATGTGCCCTTCAGAACGCGCACCGCCACCAGCCATGCGGCTTCCCGCCGCAGCGGCCACATAACCGCTTGCGGAACATAATG
>JAYVDT010000303.1:0-5109 GCA_043749265.1 Rhodanobacteraceae bacterium
AAGCCGCCATCTTCGATCCAGCCAAAAGGGGCACCACTTTTCATTTGAGGATTGAGGATGTTCCTCGCCCGCGGGTGGCACCGGGATACGTGCTGATAAAGGTGCTTGCATGCGGCGTTTGCCGGACAGACCTGCATATCGTGGAAGGTGACCTGCCGGTTCTCCGTCAACCATTGATTCCCGGCCATCAGATTGTGGGAGAGGTAATTGAGGGTGCCAACGCGAGTTTGCCTCTGGGGACTCGCGTTGGCGTTTCTTGGATGGGTGGCACCGATGGCGATTGCTTCTTCTGCAAGCATGGCATGGAGAACCTCTGTGACCACCCAACCTTCACTGGCTATTCCGTCGACGGAGGGTATGCCGAATATGCGCTTGTACGAGAAGACTTCACCTATCCACTTCCGCCCGAATTGGATCCTACCCACGTGGCGCCGCTACTCTGTGCGGGCATTATCGGGTTCCGCAGCCTGCGGGTCGCGGGTGTGAAGCCTGGAGACCGCGTAGGGCTCTTCGGCTTCGGCAGTTCCGCTACGTTATCGATTCCAGTCCTGCATTCGTGGAACTGCGAGGTGTATGTCGTAACGCGGGGCGAAGCACACCAAGCGGCTGCTGAGAGACTCGGCGCGACCTGGGTTGGTGACGAAGATGCCAGACCGCCAGTGGCGCTGGACTGCGCAATCACCTTCGCGCCGAGCGGCAAGGTAGTAGTCGATGCGCTATCAAGCCTACGCAAAGGTGGGGTGGTGGCGATCAATGCTATCCACCTAGACCAGATGCCGGCCTTCAATTATGACAAATTGCTTTGGGGAGAGCGACAGATTCGCAGCGTGGCTAACATGACTCGAATCGATGCGCGCGATTTCCTGGCGCTTGCCCACCAGTTGAACATCCAGCCCCGCGTGTCTATCTTTTCGCTGGACCAGGCCAATGAGGCTCTGACGGCCGTGAAGAGCGAAACAGAGAATGGATCAGCCGTCATAGTGCCTTGAATATGATGAGAAACGACGAGATGTTGGAAGCGCAGTTGCCGACCGCTGCGCAGAACGGGATGGAAGCAAATTGACGAAGGGCAATATTCTTTCCGTGCAGGCGCTGAGCATTCAGTTCAAACAGCGCAGCGTGATTCACGACCTCAGTTTTGACGTAGATGACGGTGATAGCCTGGCGATCATCGGGCCAAACGGCGCAGGTAAAAGCGTCCTGCTGAAGGCACTCCTTGGTCTGTTGCCCTACCAAGGCGAGATCCGCTGGTCGCCGGGCGTGCGATTAGGCTATGTTCCCCAAAAAGTAGCAGCAGATCGGCAAATGCCCCTCCGCATTTGCGATTTGCTTGCTGCAAAGGCGGATGTTCTGAAGTTGCCTCGCACGAGCATTGATGCTGTTGCGAAGATGGCCGGTCTGACATCTGAAGTTTTGAATTCGAGCATCGGAATTGTCTCCGGCGGGCAGTTTCAGAAAGCTCTCATCGCATTTGCGTTACTTGGCAAACCCAATGTGCTACTGTTCGACGAACCTACCGCGAGCCTCGATGAACTGGCGGAAGAAAAAGTCTACGAGCTAGTGGAGCGGTTGCAGCGAGAGCAGCGACTGACCGTGCTTCTGGTCTCGCACGATCTCGGCATTGTGTATCGTGCGGCAAATAAAGTCTTATGCCTCAGCAAAGACAAGGTCTGCTTTGGTCCACCGAAGGAGGTATTGACCCCTGCAACGCTGGAAGCCATGTACTCCGCACCGCCGAAGTTCTTCTTGCACCGGCAACGTGAAGAGGCGGAGCCATCCAGCAAGGCGGCGGAGCATGACTGAGTCCGGAATCGCTTATAGCGTCATCTTGGCATTCTTGTTCGCCGTGGCCGCTGGCCTGGTGGGGAGCTTTGCCCTGATGAAACGAACAATTCTCGCGGCCGACGTCATCTCTCATGTAGCGCTGCCGGGCCTTGGCTTGGCCTTTCTCTACCACTTCAACCCCTTGCTTGGAGGCGGAGCCACACTCTTCCTTGGGACGTTGCTGATTTGGCAGTTGCAGAAGAATCAAAACTCCTCTACGGAAGTAGCTATTGGTGTAGTCTTCGCTGGTTCAGTCGCAATTGGAGCGGCACTTACGCCCAAAGAGGATCTTGTAGACGCATTCTTCGGTAAATTCGAGCAGATTTCGGGATTCACCTTTGGCACTGGAGTTCTGGCAGTAGCCCTGATCGTCTTTTTTATCTTTCGATGCAAGAGCGCTCTTATTTTGAATTTGTTCTCGCCTGAACTAGCGGCAGCGACCGGTATCAAAGTTGATCGGCTGAATCTCTGGTTTCTGCTGGCCTTCAGCTTGACCGTGCTCATAGGACTTCGATTCATGGGGGCCTTGCTCGCTGGAGCTTTGATTATCATCCCAGCCGCGACAGGCAGGCGTCTGGCCGACAGTATTGGAGCGTTTCTGATTGCTTCCTCGCTTGCCAGTGTGCTGGCGGTGGGCATCGGCTTCCTGGTGAAAACCTATGTATTCCGCAGCCTCAGCATCGCGCCGACAATTGTGATGGTCTCAACTTTTCTGTTTTGCCTGAGTTTGACCAGGTCAAGACTCAGTTCCTGAAGTAATCCGTGGAACATCTCTGCGCTTCCGAGATATTTAACAACAAAGTCAAATGGAGACTGACAGCATGAGCAATTCTGAAAATCGACGAATCGTTTTGGCGTCCAGACCGATGGGCGCGCCTACTCCCAAGGATTTCCGACTGGAGACAGGACCCATCCCTGTTCCTGCCAACGGCCAGATGCTTCTGCGAACCATCTGCCTCTCACTTGATCCCTACATGCGCGGCCGAATGAGCGACGCTCCTTCGTACGCGCCCCCGGTAGCAATCGGCGATGTCATGGTTGGATCGACTGTGAGTCAAGTCGAGATCTCTCGCCATTCCGGCTTCACAGCGGGCGATCTGGTATTGAGCCAAAGCGGCTGGCAGGACTACGTCGTTTCCGACGGAAAGGGAGTCTTCCAACTCCCCGCAGAGATAAAGCATCCTTCGTATGCTTTAGGTGTGCTCGGGATGCCGGGATTCACAGCCTTCATGGGTCTTCTGGAGATTGGGAGGCCGGTAGCAGGCGAGACATTACAACGATCGTGAGGCCCCTCAAGGAAGAGATCGCACCGCTCAATTGATGGGAACCTTCTTGAAGCGTCGCGTACGCTTGCAAGGATTCATCATATTTGACGACTACGGTCCGCATTTCGGCGATTTTCAAAAACAGATGTCGGAATGGTTGACCACCGGAAAGATCAAATACCGCGCAGATATTGTGGAAGGTCTCGAACATGCTCCGGAGGCTTTTATCGGGTTGCTTCAAGGAGAGAACTTTGGAAAACTGGTGATGCAAGTCGGCGCAGCTAACCGGCAGGTGAAGGGGATAAGTCCCATGGTTTCTGTGCCGGGATGCATTGGAAAGAGTCCGTCGTCTCAGTGCCAGAAGAACAGAGAACATCAGGAACAGGTTCGTTCCACGTTATGTTTCGCGTCGAGCGTGATTGCAATCATGTCATTGATCTTTGTTCCCTCAAGAAGATGTCATTTGCCAGTCACCCTTTCGTCCTATTCCGGTGACTTTATTCTATGTGTGAAGTCCCCAGGTCATTTTTAAAAAAATTTGGTTTACAGGGAAAACATAATGCCGCTTTCACCGTTTCATTTGTCCTTCCAATTGCTCGGGTTGCCATTGCAGTTTATGGTCTTCGGTCTAGCTCTTTGCCTTCTCTTTTCGGCACTGGGGTTCAGACGTGTTGAATATTTCGTCAGTCTTGGTTACGCTGCATCGGTCGCGGCGCAGGCGATAGCTTTTCCTTTGCTATACCGGGACACAATCAAAGATCTTGCATTGCTGCAATCCGGTCTACTGCTTGTGTACGGTTTGAGGTTAGGCATATTTCTCACCCTTCGGGAACGCGTTTCCTCCTTCAAGGAGCAACAAGCGGAAAGCACGGCTCGCAGCAGCAAGGTTGGCGGCGCGATGAAGGTTGCAATCTGGGTCGGAGTTTCGCTCTTTTACGTTCTTCTTTTCCTGCCAGCACTGCTCACGATGTCTGCGCAAGCTAGCGGTCTCACGTTGGCATCGGCCCCCGCGGGAATTATGCTTATGTCTGCGGGTTTTGGCTTCGAGGCTTGGGCCGATTGGCAGAAATCCGAGTTCAAGAAACGGAATCCGTCCCGGTTCTGCGATCGAGGTCTCTACAGAGTAGTGCGCTTTCCGAACTACTTTGGCGAAATGGTGTTTTGGCTCGGTCTGTGGGTTTCGGCCATGTCGACCTTTCAGACCCTGTCCGCCTGGGCGCTCGGGAGCCTCGGATTTCTGTTGATCGTACTCGTGATGATCGGTGCCAGCCGTCGCCTGGAATTGAAGCAAAGCAAAAACTATGGCTCCGACGCTGCCTACGAGGTTTACTCACAGAAAGTGCCGATCCTCTTCCCGCTTCTGCCGCTCTACTCTCTGCGGAGTCCGAGAGTGCGCGCATGACAATACTTCGCCGAGTCTGCGTTGCAGGGGGAACCGGCTATCTGGGTAGCCGACTCGTCGCGCAGTTGCGTGCGCGGTCGATGCCCGTAGTAGCGATTTTGAAGGATCGATCTTGCGAAGCGGATCAGCACAGGCTGAATGCTCTCGGAGCCACACTGGCTTTCGTTGACGCTTCCCACATCGAGTCCTATGCGCAGGCACTCTCGGGCGTTCAGATCGTGATCTCGTGCATGGCATCGAGCAACGCGCATGTTGACTCGACCGAGGATTTCTGGGCAATTGATCGAGATGCAAACATTCGCCTCGGTCTTGAGGCGGTCTGCTCTGGCGCTGAACACGTCATTCTGGTGGCAACCTTCGAAGGGCGCGATTCCAGGAGATTGACTGAGTTCAGCAACGCCAAAGAGAGTGCGGTGGACGCGATTCGCACCGCGTGTCACCAGGCGGGAGTGGCGTTTACCGTCATCCGGCCAACCGCCTATTTCAGCGATTTAACAAACAGGGCCTTTGACTCCGTATGGAGGCGCGGCCGCTACACGGTCGTCGGAGACGGATCGCATCGCATTAATCCCGTTGACGGAGACGACGTGGCGCTGTTTGTTGCCGATTGCATTGACA
>JAYVDT010000304.1:0-5098 GCA_043749265.1 Rhodanobacteraceae bacterium
TCGACGCGGGGTTCAGAGCCGAATGCCAGAGCGCCTGGAGAGACAAAGCAGGCCTTATTGAACCAATTCGCCTGCCGCGACTGGTTGCTACCCGCATTGACGCGGTTGCAACCCGGAACATAATTAGGACGGACCTGCGCGGCGCCAAAGCTGCTGGACAAGGTTGTGCTGCCATTCAGCAACGCCAGTGACTGACCGCTATGAAAGATGCTGATCCCGTTAACCCGCCATCCGCCAAAGAAGGCCTCTTCAAAGCCGTTCGCATGGCTTAAGTAATGCCTCCCCTTGCCGAACGGAAGATCGACGCCATAGCTCGCAACGACATTTTGGGGAATATTCTGCAAGCTCGTTGCCCGCTCTCCTTTAAGGTTCGTATTGTCCTGAATCTGTCCCGCAGCCGAAATGCCATCGAGGAAACTAGTGATGCTGTCTGTGTTCGACAGTATTTTCGACCAGGTGTAGGCGAACGTTAGCAACCCGCCACTCGGCAACCGACTTTGCAACCCTACCTGTAACGCATGATAGGTGGAAGCTCCTAGATGAGGGACCTGCTCATATACTTGTTGATATTGCGGGAAGGGCAAAAGCAGATAGCCTTGAGCCACTGTCGCTGTGGTCAGCGGACCGGCCGAGAATTGTCCGTAGAACGGGTTATTCACCTTGTTGGTAAGCGCCGTGCCTAGGGAAAGGTACTGGTCGGGCAGTTGGTTGAGGTTCAGGCGGGATTGAGTTCCGTTACCTTCAAGCAACAGATGAGTCCCCTTTGATCCCGCATAAGCGATCGACAGGCTTGTCGAGCGTCCAAACTGTTGCTCAACAGCCGCGTTCCACTGCTGCACATAGCTATACGGCTGGTATCCAACGCTCGAGTAAAGGACCTGTCCATTTAAGAATGGCAGTGCAGCTTGGTTGTTACGCGGTGGCTGAACAATTCCATTTGGGAACGGGTTGCCGATGGTCGTCAGCGGAGCAGAACCCGCGATGTTGGAGAGCGACGTTGTCGCCGAGTTGATCGATTCCGATGTCGGCCCGTCTTGGGACAGCGTAGACGGGAGATAGGAAATCCCGTATCCGGCATGGATCACGGTCCTGTTTGTGGCACTAAATGCGAATCCTACCCGAGGTGCGAAGAGCAACCAATGGAGGGGCTCAACTCGGCGGGAGGGATAATCGCTCGAATTAACGTAAACAAGCTTACCCAGAATCTGCTGCTGCGTTCCCGTGACAGGATTGAGAAACGATCCGAGCGGACTGGACTCCGTCGGCCGGAAGATCGTCGCGTCATTATTCTTCTCCTGGTAGGCACTTGGCTGGTCCCAACGCAAGCCAAGATTGAGCGTCAGCCGCCGGGTCGCTTGAAGCGTGTCCACTGCATAGAAGCCGAATGTTGTAACAGATTGATGCGCGCCGCCGACCTGATTCACGCTGGATGTCGAAGGTGTTCCGATTAAGAAAGATGCCAACCCGTTGCCCGAACCTTTCACCGCGCTGTTTGCGGTGAAGGCCGCAGTGCTTGCGAAGCTGAGGCCCTGGTTGTTTGGCATCGTGATCCACTGCATCTGGCGGACAATGCCGCCTGCCTTCAGGGTGTGACGACCTTGAATCCTTGTCACGCTTGCCAAGGCTGAGTATGCGTTGTTCGTCCAGAATAGTTGTGAGTTGGTTGCACCCGCGCTATATCCGGCAATCGAGAGCGCCGGCAGGTCCGTCGGGCCAAACGCTGCTGCCAAGGCCGGATAGTTGCTGCCAAACTGCCCGATGTCGAAGCCGCGGCTCAAAGCCTGCTGGTACATGTAAAACCGCAGATAGGCAATCCGACCGTCGATGACTGTTTTGGGGTTGAGGGTATAGGTGTCTCCCAAGACAGCCTGATGTGTATCGCTGCCGCTCAAGCCTGCGCCAGCCTGGGTGCCTAACGGGTCGCTCGGCGTACTCTTGGGGTTCCAATAGCTGTAACGGGCAAATAAGCTGTTCTTCTTGCCAACCTGTTGGTCAATTCGCGCGTTGTACTGACTCTGGCTTCCCCCTGTTCGGGCCAATACCTGGTAGTTGTTGACCAGACCGGGTTGAAGTTGCGATGGATATAGCCTTTGAACGATCGCTAGCGCTGCTGGATCCAGGCGGTTCGGGCAGATGACGTTCAGCACGCCATTACATCTAAACTGAGGCTTGCCAGCCGTTGAAAGATCGTAGATTGGTGCAATGCCGGCGGCTGAAAAATCACCCTTTATCTCCGCAGCAGTCGGAACTGTCGCTATGTATGGATAGCCATTGCGAACGACTTCGGTCTCCCATCCGAAAAAGAAGAAGGTGCGGTTCCTCAGAATCGGCCCGCTTACGTTTGCACCGAACTGGTTTTGACGCAGTGGCGGCTTGGCCGTGGCGTTATGGTTGCTGAACCAATCATTGGCGTTCAAGTCGGAGTTACGGAAGTACTCGTATGCTGTCCCGTGGAATCCGTTCGTGCCGGATTTGGTGCCGATGTTCACGACACCACCTCCGAACCCGCCGAACTCGGCGCTTACATCGTTAGTCGAGACGCGAAACTCCTGCACCATGTCCTGGGTAGGAATGAAGGCGTTGCTGTTATTCTCGGTCACGTTCGTCTGAACTCCATCCACAAAGAACGCACTCTGCCCTCCGAATCCACCGCCAATCTGATAATTGCCGTAAGCGATTGCATTCGTCACGGCGCCATTTGTCTGGTTTCCGATCGGATTCCCACTGGTCGACCCGCCCGCCACTACGCCCGGCAGGAGTAACAAAAGGTTATTCACGTTGCGACCGTTGATTGGCGTCTGCACAATAGCGCGCCCTTCGATCACTCCGCCCAACGACGAAGTGTCGGTCTGAAGCAACGGGGTGTCGGCACTCACATCCACCGTTTCGTTTGCGCTCCCCACACTCATTACAAGGTTTACCCGCACGGTTCCCGCAATCTGGAGATCGATTGCCTCCTGCGAATACGTGCGAAAACCAGGAGCTTCCACCTGCAGAGCATAATTTCCCGGCACCATGCTGACAAAGCTGAACGCGCCATCATGACCCGCGCTCAGAGATTTCATCACGCCGGTGCCGCTGTTTGTCACTCTCACCGACGCATCCTTGACACGAGCTCCTGTTGCATCACTCACTATGCCCACAATCGACCCAAGGTTGGTCTGGGCCGGCAGCAATGCGGGCGAGGCCAACGAGGCTAGAAGCAGGACGAAGGCGAACATAACCAATAAAACTTGTCGGATGCCTGCGAGGCCCGCGGCCAGGCGTGTCTGTGTTCGAAAGCGAAATGATGCATCGTTCTTACTAAAATTCACACTGTCCTCCGAGTTGGTTCGCGGTCAAAAAAACCGGGACCTTCGTGAGTGTCACCGAAGCTTCGCGTAGGAGCTAGGTGTTGTGTGCGGGTAAACACGTGTCTACACAGGGGGACAACCTGTGGAAGGCCCATGGAAAGCGCGCCTGCGGCCATGATTGTGTCGTTCTTTTCTGATGTATTGCGGGAGTCGTCCTAGAGTTGAAGCAGAGTGACGTCTCAAGTGCTAGGGCGTTGCAACAACGGCGACGGAGGTGATGTCGGCCATCTCGGGGTGGGTCCGGAAACCTACTAGCTCGATCTTCCCGACCGTCCCCCCAATACCCGCCGTCCTAACCAATAGCTCGAAAGGGATCAGGTTCCCGTGTCTGTCTACGATCTTGTCAACCGTCAGGCTTGCCAAAGACTCTGTCAGAAAGTACTGTGCCGCGGACTCCAGCCCGGAGTTCGTAGTTCCCTCGAGCAAAAGAACGTTTCCGTGGTGCGATAAGCTCGGCATGAACGACACTAACCCGTAGGAGTAAGACACCGGTCCTTGGGGTGAAGTGTACGGATATTCGGATGGTTCACCTGGACGAGCGTCGCGATTCAATACCCGAAACGTGCGTTCAACAGGCATGAAGCGTAGTTGGAATGCTAGGTCTTTGTCATAGAGCTTGACCCACGGATTTGCGTTCCAGCCTCCGAGCAGTATCGCGTTCGCTTCCTCCAGCTCATCTGCACGGGCATCCCTCGCATATCGAATCGCGCTATGAATCAGTTTCATCTCGGGGAGTTCTCGGAGCTGGTTTATCGCTAGGACATCGACGAAGTCACAGTACCTGTGAGCGATTGGCCTGTCCCAGCGTTCGAGTTGTGGAAACTTTACCGCGAGCGTCTTTAAATGATCGCTTGTCACATATTGTTGCGGAGTGACATCTTGCTGAATCAGTCCCAAGACTACAGTCAACCCAGTATCGCCGGGTACAAGTAATGTCGGCCTTCCCTTCAGAAATGCCTCCCAGAACCGGTGGACGGCTGGCGTTGAACGCCCCGGGGCGGAAGCGCGCGCCGATCCCACGCGATAAGAGACATACGAAGCGAGAGTAATAAGAAACAGTATCCCGAGGCCCAATCCGACCGGCGACCACCTTCGACCGAGAACCGGCAGAGCTGGCATCCGCTCTTCCACAATTTTTGCCGCTGCTACTGGAAGGTCGCTCCCGGTCGGCTCGGTCTCGATGAACCGTTCGCGCGCATCGAACTGCAGTATGTAGGCGCCACGCGGGATGCTGAGCACGACAGGTTCGCCGGCACCCTCTCCTGAAAAATACTCTTCAAGGCGCTTTCGCAGCGTCCGAGCGTAGCTGCGTACGATATTGTCTTCACCCGTACTGTAAGAACCGTTACGCTTGAAGACCTCAACCCCAATTTGGTATTCGCTGATCAGGTCATGGTTGCCTGAGATCGAATGCTCCGCAATATATAACAAAAATTCACGAAGTCGCGGTGCACGAACGAAGGACTGAATGTTCGCGACCCGGTAAACCAAGTCCATCGGAGGGATCGCTAAAGTCACTGAAGGCGCAGTCTTGTCGCCTGGCACATGTGTCGTCGACACCATTAGACGAATATACGACGGTGTAAAGCGCCGAGGATTAGGAAATGATGAATTGCAACGAAGCGACTGTCTAATCCAAATTCTTCCACCTGCCCAAGGGTGCTCACCAAATCCTCCACTCCACCGACTGCGGTTCGGAATGAGTGAACGAAAAAGCGTCAGAGGCGTATCCGGGCTGCAGAACA
>JAYVDT010000305.1:0-5078 GCA_043749265.1 Rhodanobacteraceae bacterium
GTAGACTGTCCGAGCACTGTGGTCCTTGTACGCTCACTCACTGGTTGGCCTAGAAGAATCTGCTCCAGATGCCGCTCTTTCATGATGGCAGCATTTGACGCATCGCCAATCGCACCCGGCGCATAGGCAGCCGGCACCGAAAGTGGCTGCGTTTTAGCCAGCAAGGTAGACCACGAGGTCCACGTACCCGAAAGCCTGTTCGCGCTCAGCGCCAGCGAGAAATTCATGCGGCTGACCAGCGCGCCCGTACTGACCCACTCCTCCTGCTTCCAGCTATACCCGTTCGGCGTCTGCATCCCGTAGAGAGGCATCCCAAGCTTGTCGAGCGCTTGAACCAGCCCGGCAGGATTCGCGACCTGCAGGTCGCTTGCGCGAGCCGCCGAGATGACAAACTCGATTGGCGTCTTGACCTTGGCCCGGTAGACAGACGGCGCCCAGAACTCGGGTGCGTCGAACATAGTGCGGAGCACGGTCTTGATCTCGCCGTGGCTTTTCAAAAAGCTCGCTGCCATCCTGTCGACAAGCGTTGTTGGCGGGTTATCGCTCACAAAGCGCACAGCCAGTTTCTGCGAGATGAAGTGCGCCGTCGCCGGGCTGGTCGCAAGCATGTGGAGAACTTCCAGGCCCTCCCCTTCACCCGCCTCGCCGATCGTCTGACCCAGCACCACCTTCCTACCTGGCTCGTGGCGGCTCTCTTCAAACTTGTAGTCGCTTCCCTGGTACGGCCGGTCAAGTCCCCAGCCTGTAAAGACCTTCGCGACGTTGGTCACGTCCGTCTGCGTATAGCCTCCGCCCACGCCCAACGTGTACAGCTCCATCAACTCGCGCCCGTAGTTTTCGTTCAGCCCTGCGCTCGCCTGCTTCAGCAGCTTGCCGTTCGGGTTCATCTCCTGCGCGCGTTTGACGCGGCTCGCATTTGGTGAATTCGGCCCCACGCTGCGGAAGTTATCCAGATAGACCAGCATCGCCGGGCTCTTCGCCGTTGCGACCAGCAGATCCTCAAAGTTGCCCAGCGCATGCGGGCGGATCGTCTCACGCTCGTATGACGGAATCAGGTAGGGCTCGTTCTGATTCTTGCGGACATAAACGTTGAAGTGATTAAGCCAGAAGTCCGTCATCACCGCTTCAAGCTGGCGGTCGCTGTAGATGTCTCGCAAAACACGAGACTCCATGCTCTCGAGCGCCACCATGCGAAGTGAACCCGACAACGCAACCAACATCTCCCTCTGAACCGGTGATATGCCATTGTTCAACTGTCCGAGTTGCTGCGGCTTGAGCGACTGACGAAACCGAACCAGATCCGCCGGACGCAGCGCCAGAATCGCTTTGAAGCGGTCCTCCACGGGCAGGTTGATGATTCGCTCCAGATCTTCGCGTTGATACCCGGCCCCTGCATTCGCAGTCATCATCGATTCGGCAACAAGCTCGCTGGCTGGAACCTGCCGGTTCAGCGCGTCGCCGATCATGGCGGCATCGCCTTCGCTGGCTGTCACCGTCTGTCTCGCTTTTCGCTCTACGCCTGGCATCGCAGACTGCCCGCGAGCCATCGACGGCTCGTCCACAGCGTTGATATCAGCCGATTGTGTAATGGCAGTCGCCGTCTCCTGCTTCGCCCGCGCCACTTTGTAAAAGGCGATCTGGCCGTTGACCATCGCGCGCTCCGTAGCGTCATTCGGAAGCGCAATCCGTCCCTCGATCATTCCGCGCAGCGTCTGGGGACCCGGATACTTGCGCTGCAGAGCTGCCTGCGACATTTGCATGGCGGGATACTC
The DNA here is from genome assembly GCA_043749265.1 of Rhodanobacteraceae bacterium. Taxonomy (GTDB): domain Bacteria; phylum Acidobacteriota; class Terriglobia; order Terriglobales; family Acidobacteriaceae; genus Edaphobacter. The sequence goes on from JAYVDT010000305.1 coordinate 1,773, forward strand.
CGCAAGCATGGCGTCCAGCCTGGAGTCGTCGATTGCTTTAGAGTCCAGTTGCTGTTCAAACCATTTCTTGAGGCCAATGGCCTGCACGGCCGCAATATCGCTGGACCGAGGCCCAAAGGTGAGACGGTCAAGCGCATGCAGTATCCTCGCCTGCCCCGCAAGCTGCACGGGTGCTGTCGCCGGCACCTCGCTGCTTGCGGGTTCCGCAAGCAAAGGCTGCTCGACCAGAAGCACACAGAGCGTTGTGGTGACGGCTGCACGACAACAGTTCTTCAGTGCCACAGCAAAGGACCGAGAGAACGCAAAATCAGAAAGTCGAACAGGATTCATGGAGGTGGGCTCCAGTGATGCTCGACCTCAGTTTAGGCTGCGCCCCGAGGAGCAGCCAACAGAACCGGCATTCGTTCACAAAAACCCGGTTACGCCCTTTCTGTTGCGCGGCTCTTGATAATTAATTTTTTGCACAGGCAAAGTGTGGAAACTCAATTGTTCCACGTGGCGCAAAAAGCTAGAATGCCGCCAAATCCGCCATTGCGCGATATAAATCATCAGGCTGGGGCAAAATTGCATCTTCCAGCACGGGCTGGTACGCCACAAACGTGTCCATCGCAGCTACGCGGCGCACTGGTGCGTCGAGGTCGTGGAATAGTTCTTCGCCGATCCTGGCGGCGATCTCTGCTCCGTAGCCCCAGCTCTTCATGTCTTCATGCGCGACGATGACACGATTGGTCTTACGGACCGACTCCCCTATGGCTTCCCAGTCATAGGGGGAGAGGGAGCGGAGGTCGATGAGCTCTACTGAGATTCCTTTCTCACGTTCAAGCTTGACAGCGGCTTGAAGGGCGCGGGGCACCACGGCGCCGTAGGTTACAACGGTGAGATCCTTGCCGGACTTGACGATCCTGGCTTTGCCGAAGGGGATGGAGTAGTCGGGACCGGGATAGGTAGCGCGACCAAAGGTCTCGCGGTAAAGGCGTTTGTGCTCCAGGAAGAGCACCGGGTCATCGCAGCGGATGGCGGTGCGGAGAAGGCCTAGAGCGTCGAGGGCGTTGGAGGGCATGACCACGCGGACGCCCGGAGTATGGGTGAAGATGCTTTCGCCGGACTGCGAATGATAGATGGATCCGCCAGTCAGATATCCGCCTATGGGAACGCGCATCACCAAGGGGCAACTGAAGTCGCCATTGGAGCGCCAGCGGATGAGCGCGAGTTCATTGCGCATTTGGTGCATCGCGGGCCAGATGTAGTCGAAGAACTGGATTTCTACAACGGGCTTGAGACCGCGGATGGCCATGCCGATGGCGCGTCCGACGATGTTGGCTTCAGCGAGCGGGGCGTTCCAGACACGATCGCTGCCGAATTCCTTTTGCAGGCCGGAGGTTAGCTTGAAGACACCGCCCTTGCCCTTAACGCGGGGATCTTTGAGAGCCTCGGCACGGGTGGCATCGGCCACATCCTCGCCGAAGACGACGATGCGCTGGTCGCGGCGCATCTCGTCCTTGAGGCAGGTATTGATGAGGTCGGCCATGGTGCGCTCGGTCGCGTCGACTGCGGGTGCAGGCTCTGTGACGAAGCGTGGGTCCATGCAGCTCAGGTCTTCGGAGTAAACATGTCTGGTAATGGAATCTACGGTTGGAAATGCGGCTATGATCGCACGATTGGCCGCCTCCTGGACCTCTACGTCGACGCGACGTTCGAGGGCGTCGATCTCTTCAGCGCTCAGGATGCCTTCACGCAAAAGCCATAACTGCATCTTGGCGATGGGATCACGCAGTGCGTCGGCGGCGAGCTCTTCGGGTGCGCGGTAGTCGCGCTCGTCCTCGCTCATGGAGTGGGAGTAGGGGCGAACGACGTGGCCGTGGACAAGCGCGGGACCCTTGCCAGCGCGGCAGTAGGCTACGGCTTCGACCATTGCGGTGTAGCTCGCGATGGGGTCGGTGCCGTCGACTTCTGCGAAGTGGAAGTTGGGGAAGTTTGCGACGAGCCGTGAGATGTTGCCACCGGGAGTGTTGGCTTCGACCGGGGTGGAGATGGCGTAGCCGTTGTCTTCTACGACGTAAAGAACGGGCAGCTTCAGGTTCGAGGCGGAGTTGAGCGACTCCCAGAACTCGCCCTGGCTCGTGGAGCCTTCACCGATTGAGACGTAGACGACTTCATCGCCATGGAACTTTACGTTTTTGAACTGCCGATAATCGCCCGAGACCTGCGCTGCGGCGTCCGGATGCTTCGCAAAGTAGCGACCAGCCTCTGCGCAGCCTACGGCGTGCAGGCACTGAGTAGCGGTAGAGGATGAGGGAGTTACGATGTTGAGCTTGCTGCTGGACCAGTGCGAAGGCATCTGGCGTCCACCGCTGGCGATGTCCGATGCGGCTCCGACCGATTGCAGGAGCTGTTCTTCTACAGTGTTGCCGAGAGTGAGGCAGATGGCGCGGTCGCGGTAGTACGGAAAGAACCAGTCGTAACCGGGCTTCAGCGCCATTCCGGCGGCTACGAGCAGTGCTTCATGGCCGGCGCAGGAGATCTGGAAGAAGATCTTTTGTTGCCGCTTGAGCACAATCTCGCGGTCATCTGTTTTGCGGGAAAGGTACATGAGCCGGTAAAACTCCACCAACTGGTCCCGGGTCAACTCCGTGGCTACCTTTGTTTCGACAGCCTGCAAGACGCCAGCCGCTTCTTTTGGCTGCTCTGCAACAACACTACCCGAGTGACGCGCCATGCAATGTTTCTCCTGTTTCGTTTTTACCACTTCGCGGACACAATTGTCCCACCTGAGGAAATGGGGACGAACGTCACGTGACTAGCGTACCGCCAGGTGGCGACTCACCAACGTAAATCGCAGCGTCAGAGGCCGATGGACACAAAGACGCGGGTTTCCGTCTATGAGGTTTTTCGATGCTCCTTCGTGCTTTGGCTGTGGCTTTTCTACTGCTTGCTCCGCTTGCTTATGGTCAGAACGATTCGCCGATTGGCCGCATCGTGCCGGGCCGCTTTATCGTAACGTACCGAAACGGTGCGATTCCCGCTAACGCCTTTGCCAGCACCGAACATGCGGGGGCCCGGCTTCTGCTTCGGCACGAGCGTCTGGGAATGGCGATCGTGCAGGGACCGTCCGAGGATGGGGATCGAATCCGGAGGCAGTTGACGATTCAGCCTGCTGTTGCCGCCGTTGTGGCGGACAGGGTCGTTACGGGACATGCTTTGTCGGTTCGGGCGACCGTCGCAAGCGCCCGGACGGACGGACTGTATCACTCACAACAGGGATGGGCCGTTCGACAGGTTGGGGGCTTTGGGGCAGACGGTACAGAT
>JAYVDT010000306.1:0-5041 GCA_043749265.1 Rhodanobacteraceae bacterium
ATCGCCGAAAGATCTACGCGCATCAATACCTTGCGCGCCAGTCCCGTCAATGGCACATCGCCCAGCTTGGACGTTGGCTGCCAGGACAGCGTCTCCTTCGCCGCCGGCACCGCCCTGCGCAGGGCGCGGTCGTGGGCATAGATCTCAACGTAATAATTCGTATTCGTAATCGAGTGTCGTACTCGCAGAATCGGCTCACGTCCTTCGACGGCATCCATCGGCAGAGGCGGCAGCTCGTACATGCCGGGCATCAGGCTGGATTCATCTCCGCGCCGTTCCAGCAGCACCTCGGTCAACGTGCCGCGCTTCCGCGTCGCAAGCAGAAATGCCACGGGCTTGCTCTTCTGCACAGATCGCGGCGCCGTCACATGTTCTCCGCGCGTCTGGCAAAGGTCAAACACCGGACAATGCAAACAAAGCGGCGCACGCGGCAGACAAATAGTCGCACCCAGCTCCATCATCGCCTGATTGTGGTCGCCCGCCGCGTTAGTCTCTTCCGCCAACCGTTTGTGAGGCACCAACGCTGCAGCCTGTGCGCGTACAAGCGCCTTGCCCGCAGCGCTCGAGTCTTCCGCACGTCCAGCTATGCGCAGCAGCACGCGCTCCACATTGCCGTCCACCACGGCGATGCTCTCGCCAAACGCAATGCTCGCAATCGCCGCACAGGTGTACTCCCCGATGCCCGGCAGCGTATGCAAGTCCGCAGACGTCTCCGGGATATGTCCGCCGCGCTCCCGCACCAGGAACTGCGCGGCTTTGTGCAACATGCGCGCCCGCCGGTAATATCCCAGCCCCGACCATGCCGCCAGCACGTCGGCCTCGGGAGCAAGCGCCAACGCCAGCATGGTAGGAAATCGTTTCAAAAATCGCTGGTAATAATCCACCACCGCAGCCACACGTGTCTGCTGCAGCATCACCTCAGAGACCCACGTCCCGTATGGATTCTGGTTGCCTCGCCACGGAAGCTCACGCGCGTGGGTGCGGTACCAGCTCATCAGCTTGCGGCGGAAGATCGGGATTTGCAGGCTGTTCAAGCCACCGCTAGGCTCCATCTTTAGATTCTACGGCCACCCAAACGAACAGAGTGCAAGCCGCATAGAACCGGCTTGCACTCTTCAGTCACGCCAACAGAGTGGAAGTTAGTTCGTATCTCCCGGCACCGTCTGGGGATTCACCTTGCGCTGCGCGGAAGGGTACGGCATACCCTTGGCCAGCACGGCCTCAAGCTGCTTGTCATAGCCGTAAAGGTCGTCGAAGAAGTGCACGTCGCCATGTTCTTCCACGTTCGCCGTCAGGTAGAAAATCGCAATTGGCAGTGGAGTCTTCAGGCCCACGGTCTTGTTGTTTTCGCCATTGTTCATCGCCTTCTGTACTTTTTCCATATCCCAGTCGCCCTGCGTGTTGCTGCGCTTCAACACCCAGATCGCAAGTTCCTCCGGCTTCTGCACGCGCACACAGCCGTGGGAAAAGTCTCGGCGTGATCTGTTGAACAGCTGCGGCGCTGGGGTCGAGTGCAAATAAATGTCGTAGTCATTTGGGAACATGAACTTGATCAACCCCAGCGAGTTTTTCGGACCGGGCTTCTCGCGCACAATGACGCCGCCGCGCTCGATTTGAGCAACGCTGGGTGAAACCGGATTGCCACGTGAGTCCACCGCCTCAAAGTTCTTGGACGCCAGGTAGCCTATGCCGCTCTTTTTCAGGTGTGGCAAGAGCTCTTTCTTGATGATGCTGATCGGAACATTCCAGTACGGACGGAAGACCAGGTACTTCATGTCATGCGTAAACACCGGCGTATAGTGGTCGCCCAGGACCTTTCCCACCACAACCTTCATCGTGAAGTTCAGGTTATGATCCGCACCATATCCGCGCAGAACAAACTCCGGCAGGTTCACCATCAGCGCAGGATTCACATATTCATTCGGCAACCAGCGCCAGCGCTCCAGCGAGTCATCCAACTGTCGAACGCGATCGATCATTGGCACATTCAGAGAAGCAATCGTCTCCTTCGTCAGCTTTCCGTCTTCCGTAAATCCGTGGCGCTCCTGGTAGTGCTTCACGCCCGCAGAAAGCTCCTGCGTAAAGGTGGGAATACCATCGAATTGCGGTGCCGCGGTCAGATCACCTTCAAGCTGCAAACGTGTCCCCAGCGACGCCAGCGCTTCATAGTTTCCGCCCACGGAGACAGGCTTTACCACCATTGGCAGCTGCTGCTGCAACTCCGGCGTTGCCGCCTGCTTCTTCACCAACTCCAGATACTTCGCCAGCTCCTCTTCGGTAGCGCGGTAATGGTCGGAGTCCGGTTCAACCCCGCGGATCAGCTTGGGAATGTCATCCGCATCAACTGCGTTGTCGGAGACAAACTCCGGCAGATCGTACTTCTTGTCCTGCGTTTTGATGTCGAAGTTGAAGTGCGTCGGATTCACGCGGCCAATGTGCAGATCCGAGATGTAGCGCATCACGTTGACCGTCATGGCGGCATCGAACGTCGCCGTATTGTCGTCATTCTTGTCGGAAAGTTTTTGCAGGCGTGCCGACCACAGCGAGGCGTCGTAGTCTTCCGGGTTCAGCCCCTTGTGGGCCGCGTCCTGGAACGCGGCGATGAAGGCCTTGGCCTGCTCGGTGGGCTGGTTGTTCACAATCCACGCCACTTCAAAGTTGCGATCGTCATAAAAAGTCTGAACGAGCGGCTCATAGTCGGAGAAGTTTGGCCAGTGTAGGACCTGCAATTGTTTGGACGCGACAATCGGCCTCAGCTTGTCGGCAAAGTCATCTGACTTCGGAGCTGAGCGAGTTTTGCGCTGGCGGTGGCAGCCACCGGTTACCAACAACATCCCCAAAGCAAATGCTGCCCAAACCCTACAAAAGTTCGCTTTCATCATGCCCCGTGTCGCCCCGTTAGGTCTTTATGTCGCTGATTGTATGCAAAGTGTGCAGGTTGTTGAATTAGATCCGCGCAATCATTGGCAATGCACCGAGACATACAAGAGCCTGCGTCACGACCACCATGCCGCTGGTCGCAAGAAACAGTTTCCTGTACTTCGTTTCCAATACATCGCTGAACACACCGCCAATGAACGTGAACAGGAACGGAAGGGCCCACAACCACGGTGCCGAAACGGTCTGGGTCGTCACCAGGAATGCGGTAAAAAAGAACATCGCAAGCGGTGCGGTATTGCCAAAGTAGCGGCTGCGCCTGATCCCCGTATACATCACGAGCGAGATCCCCGCCGCAATCAGGATGGGCCAGTTCGTCTCCGCGGATGCAAAGTGCCGCAACCCTTCAGTGGAAAACCAGAAACGTCCCGATCCACCGGTAAAGATGTAGCTGAAGGGCGCCAGGTGGAAACCGAAGAAAGCAAGTTCGATCAGCAGCGCGCCAAGCGCCGTATAGGTCATGATCAGCAATACCGCACTGCGTCGCCGCTCGGCCAGGTAAAACATGAGTACAACGGAGGCAACAAAACCGGCCATCGCGGCCAGCAGATGTGCCGCCGCTGTCATGCCCAGCGCCGTCGTTAGCAACAGAATTCGTGGCTTCCACCTGCGTCTCGGACCCTGCATTGCATGGGCCACGCCCATGGCCGTGTACACCAGCCCATAAAGCCCCCACATCGCCAAAACTTCATTGTTAGGCCGAACCGAATACCGTACGATCTCCGGACAGAAGCAGTACAAGGCCAGCGCAATAAATCCGCCTTCGTTGCCAAACAGTCTACGAGCCACCCACCACATTCCGCCGCCCAGCCAGACAGCAAAGAACACAAATGGCAGGTGCAGCAGGTACTTCACGAAGCCGATCTGGTGCCGCGCCTCCCACGTGGAGCCATTCAGCGTCCCGTCGCCGTAGAGCCTGTCGGCGGGCTTGCGAAACTTGTCTCCGGTTAGCAACACGAGCCGCTGCGCCGTCAACGGGAAGCCAGCCAAGCGGTATGCAAACGTGCCGTTACCGTTCAGGTTGCCGCACGAGGTGAAATAGCCTGCGAGCGGCGACGGTTTCTCCCACATTTCGCGGCCACAACGTGCGTAGCGGTAGTCCTCGTTTGTGACCTGCTGGCGCGAGATAACCCACAGACACTCGCCTAGAAAGATGAGCAGGAGCAGGGCCGCAAGTCGCTGCGGACGGCCCATGCGGAACGTCGGAACCTTTAAATATCGGGGAAACTGCATGCCTTCCGAGTGTATCGTGAAGAGATGGAGTCGCTTTCGTTTCGCCCTGGCCGTGCCTTTCTCTCATCAAACTCACCCGCTGTCCCCTGGACTGTCGTCTTTGAAGATGAAGGCATTGCAGGCTACTTTTACGCCTGCGACCGCTCTCAACAGACCCAGGAACACAGCATCATGGACGCGATGCTGGTCTACAACGTCGGCTCGCTGAAAGACTCCGAAACCGAACGCATCGCCTCCGTGCAATGGTCGAAAGACGGCCAGCAGGCCGCGCTTTACCTCGACGGCACAGCGCAGGCCCTGTTCGATTTCGCGCAGCGCTGCGGCTACTCCCGGATGGACTTCCCTAACTACCTTGCAGATGAAGGTGGGTGGCGCAAGACCAGCCACGCCTGGTCCGATGCCGCCCTGCAACGCCTTGAGACGGAAATCTACGCGACCTAAAGCGGGATGTTGCCATGCTTCCGGGGCGGGTTTTTCTCGCGCTTGGTGGCGAGCATGTCCAGCGCCTGGTTGAGGCGGCGGCGAGTCTCCCTGGGGCGGATGACTGCGTCAACGTAGCCGCGCTCGGCCGCGATGTAGGGGTTGGCGAAGCGTTCGCGGAACTCGTCGATCTTCTCTTCGCGCAGGTCGGCAAGGATGTTCGCCTTCTCCTGCTCGGTAAAGGGCTTGCCCTGCGGCCAGACGGCTTGTGCGGTCTTCAGTGCCGTTTCGAACTCCCGCTTGTAAACGATGTTCACGGCACCCTCCGGCCCCATGACAGCAATTTCGGCGGTCGGCCACGCGAGGTTTAGATCCGTGCGGAGGTGCTTACTGCTCATGACGCAGTAAGCGCCCCCGTACGCCTTGCGGGTGATGACGGTCATCTTGGGTA
>JAYVDT010000307.1:0-5001 GCA_043749265.1 Rhodanobacteraceae bacterium
ATCTGTTTCGACCGCAAAATCCAGATCCCAGTGAAGGACTTTCAATCATGCGCTATTCATTTGCTGTTCTTGCAATGCTTTCTAGCTCGATGCTGCTGAGTGGTTGCTCGAATGTGTTTACGATGGTCGCGCGTGATGCGAGCGCCGTGAAAGTGCTGCCGTACAAGGGTGGGGCGCACGGAGGTCAGCAGCCTATCGTAGGGGCACATGTCTACCTGATGGCGGCGGGTACCTCCGGATACGGCGGGGCTTCGGTTTCGTTGTTGAATGCGGCGGCTACAGGGCATGCCGATGGCCTTGGGGCGTACGTAACGACGGATAAAGATGGAAGCTTTTCGATCACCGGGGACTATACGTGTGCGAGCACGTCGCAGCTGTATATTTACGTGCTGGGTGGGGATGGTGGGGCGGGAAATAATAACGCGGCGGGGCTGATGGCAGCGGTGGGAACCTGCGGCGGTGACAGCAATCTTGCAGCAACGGTGCCGTATATCTGGATCAATGAAGTGTCGACCGTGGCCGCGGCGTATGCGCTGGCTCCTTATGCTACAGACGCAACGCACGTTGGATCTTCGGGAAGTCCGCTGGCGCTGACGGGGATTGCGAATGCATTCGCGGGTGTGAGTAACCTGGTGACCATCAACACGGGTATCGCGCTGGCTACGACTCCGGCTGGCAATGGGATGGTGCCGCAGGCGGAGATCAATACGCTGGCGAATGTGCTGGCGGCTTGCGTGAACTCGAATGGAGGGGTGTCTACGCCGTGTGGCGCGATGTTTATGAGTGCGACGAGCGGAACGTCCAATCCAAGCGACACGGCTACGGCGGCGATGAATATTGCGCGGCATCCGGGTGTAAATGTGAATGCGTTATTTGGGCTGCAGGGTGGGGTGGCGCAGCCATTTATGCCGGCTTTGAATACGGCGCCCGGCTCGTGGCTGATGGCGATTACGTATACAGGTGGCGGGATGCAGACGCCTCAGAGTCCGACGATCGACGCGCAGGGAAATGTCTGGACGGGCAATATTCAGACGAGATCGGGTTCGGGCTACGCGACGGTGGTGAACAAGTTCAGTCCGCTAGGTGTACCAGCATCGGCGACCGGGTTTAGTGGTGGTGGGATCTCTTCGCCCACGTCGCTGGCGTTCGATGCGCAGGGGAATGTGTGGATCGCGGACCGGTATGCCTCGGCTGTGAGTGAGTTGTCGAACGCGGGCGTGGCCCTTAGTCCGGCGACGGGTTACGGGACCAACTACTTTGGCAATGACTACGTGGCTCTGGATAAGACCGGAAATGTCTGGATGGGTAATGGATTTTACGGAGCGCCGTTGCGCTTCTCTGCGAATGCGCCTTCGTTGCAGACGACGTTTTCAGGCGGCGGTACGGGCAATGCGGAGATCGATCTGAAGATCGACGGCCTGGGCAATGTGTGGATGACGAACTACAACACGAATACGGTGTCGGAGTTGTCTGGTGCGGGTGATGCGGTGAGCGCGTCGGGTTTCAAGGACAGCCGGTTTAGTGGGCTTGGCAGTTTTGCGTTCGACGCCGCGAATAGCGTCTGGATTGTGAACTCGAACAATGCGAATCTGGTGAAGTTTACGAACAGTGGCTCGGCGCAGACGGTGGCGACTTACGCGGGTGGCGGGATGACGACGTCGAATGGGTTTGTGGCGATCGATGGGTTGGGGAATGCGTGGACGCCATCACCTTCAACGGGGGTTGTGAGTGAGTTCACGGCGTCGGGTGTTCCGGTTGTGGGAGACGGATACAGCGTGGCTCCAGTGGCAGCGCAGATCAGCGGAGTTGCGATTGATGGGTCGGGGAATGTCTGGGTGACCGGCTTTTCCAACACAACTCTGATTGAGTTGGTGGGGGCGGCAGCGCCGGTGTCTACGCCGGTGCTGGCCCAGGCGACGAACAATACTTTTGGGACACGCCCCTAAGGTTTTGCTGGTTCGCGCAGTACAAAGGCCATACCCTTTTGGGGCATGGCCTTTGTACTTTGGGTGGTTGGCTTTTGTTACGGAATTACATGAAATTGGAAACGCCGATAAAAGCGTCAGGCTTTACCGGCTAGTTGGCGCAGGACGTACTGCAGGATGCCTCCGTGCTGGTAGTAGAGGATCTCCTGGGGGGTGTCGATGCGGACGGTGACGGGAAACTCGTGGGTGGTTCCAGTCATGTTCTCGGCCTTGACGAGGATGTTTTTTCCGGCTGCAAACTTACTGTCGAGCATATTCTTGAGGCCTTCGATGTGGAAGATCTCTTCGCCGGTGAGGCCGAGGGATTCGGCGGTTTCGCCCTGCTCGAACTGGAGCGGGAGGATGCCCATGCCGACAAGATTGGAGCGGTGAATGCGCTCGTAGCTTTCGGCGATGACGAAGCGGATGCCGAGCAGGCGCGGACCCTTGGCGGCCCAGTCGCGTGAGCTTCCGGAGCCGTATTCCTTGCCCGCGAGGATGGCTAGCGGTGTGCCGCGGCGTGCGTATTCGATGGAGGCGTCGTAGATGGACATGGGAGTGAGTTCGGGGAGGAGGCGGGTTACGCCGCCTTCGGTGCCCGGGGCCATCTTGTTGCGCAGGCGGACGTTGGCGAAGGTGCCGCGGACCATGACTTCATGGTTGCCACGACGGGATCCGTAGCTGTTGAAGTCGGCGGGAGCGACGCCGTGCTCGATGAGGTACTTGCCGGCGGGGCCGTTGAGTTTGATGGAGCCGGCGGGGGAGATGTGATCGGTGGTGACGGAGTCTCCGAGGACAGCGAGGCAGCGGGCGGCGCGGATGTCTTCTACGGGTGCGGGGGTGGCGGGCATGCCGTCGAAGTAGGGAGCCTTGCGGATGTAGGTGGAGTCGGGTTCCCAGCCATAGGTGTCGCCCGAGGGGAAGGTGAGGTTTTGCCAGTTCTGGTCGCCATCGCTGACGGTGCTGTATTGCTTTGTGAACATGTCCGCGCTGATGGAACTTTGGACGGTGTCCAAGACTTCCTGCTGGGTGGGCCAGATGTCCTTGAGGAAGACGGGATTGCGGGCCTGGTCGAGGCCGATGGGGTCTGTGGTGAAGTTGTGGTTGATCGTGCCGACCAGGGCGTACGCGACGACGAGCGGGGGGCTCATGAGGTAGTTGGCGCGGACTTCGGGGGAGATGCGGCCTTCGAAGTTGCGATTTCCGGAGAGGACCGAGACAGCGACGAGGCCGTGGTCTTCAATAGACCTGCTGACGTCCGTGGGGAGTGGGCCGGAGTTGCCTATGCAGGTGGTGCAGCCGTAGCCGACGACCTGGAAGCGGAGTTCGTCAAGGTAGGGCATAAGACCGGACTTGACGTAGTAGTCGGTGACGACGCGGGAACCGGGAGCTAGCGAGGTCTTGACCCAGGGCGGGGTGCGCAGGCCCTTTTCTACAGCTTTCTTGGCGAGCAAGCCCGCGGCAATCATGACGTAGGGGTTGGAGGTGTTGGTGCAGCTTGTGATGGCCGCGATGACGATGGAGCCGTGGTCAAGATACCTGTCGGGATCGACGCCGTAACGGGCTCTGACGCTGGTGATTGGCGCTTCCACGTGGATGCTGGCGGGACCGGCGGTCAGGGTGGCGACGGGGACGAGAGGGCTATTGACGGTGCGGGCCGGGGTTGCGATGGCACTGGTGGCGTCGCCGGTGGCGCTGGTATGGCCGCCTTCACCTTCCCAGCGAACCATCTGGCGCGCGACGCCCTTGTTGCCGGTGAGACCGAGGAGGTTGGGGAGTTGCTGCTGGAAGCTGGCCGGGACGTCGGAGAGGAGGACACGATCCTGAGGGCGCTTGGGACCGGCGACGGAGGGCTCAACAGTGGAGAGATCGAGCGAGAGGGTTGCCGAGTAGGTAGCTTCGGGGGCGTCGTCGGTGTGGAAGAGGCCCTGGGCGCGCAGGTAGGCCTCGACGAGGGCGATGTGCTCTTCTGAGCGGCCGGTGAGGCGGAGGTAAGCGAGGGTTTCCTTGTCGACCGGGAAGATGCCGCAGGTGGCGCCGTACTCAGGTGCCATGTTCGCGATGGTCGCGCGGTCTGCGAGCGGAAGCTCTGCGATGCCGGGTCCGTAGAACTCGACGAACTTGCCGACGACGCCGAGTTTGCGCAGGGCTTCGGTAACGGTGAGGACGAGGTCGGTGGCGGTGGTGCCTTCCTGGAGCTTGCCGGTCATGCGGAAGCCGACGACCTGGGGGACGAGCATGGAGACGGGCTGGCCCAGCATGGCGGCCTCGGCTTCAATGCCGCCGACTCCCCAGCCCAGGACTCCGAGACCGTTGACCATGGTGGTGTGGGAGTCGGTGCCGACGAGGGTGTCGGGGTAAGCGACCACTTCGCCCGAGGCATCCGGGGTGGTGGTGAAGACGACGCGGGCGAGGTACTCGAGGTTGACCTGGTGGCAGATGCCCATGCCGGGGGGGACGGCGGAGAAGTTGTTGAAGGCGGTCTGGCCCCACTTGAGGAAGGCGTACCGCTCGCGGTTGCGCTGGAACTCCAATGCGGCGTTTAAGTCATACGCGTTTGTGGTTCCGAACTCGTCGACCTGGACGGAGTGGTCGATGACCAGCTCGGCGGGCTGGAGGGGATTGATCTTTTCGGGGTTGCCGCCGAGGGCGCGCATGGCGTCGCGCATGGCCGCGAGGTCGACGATGGCGGGGACGCCCGTGAAGTCCTGCATGAGGACGCGGGCGGGCATGTAGGCGATCTCGCGGGAGGGTTCGGCCTTCGGATCCCATGCGGCGAGGAAGCGGATGTCGTCGGCGGTGACGGAGACGCCATCTTCGTGGCGGAGGAGGTTTTCAAGCAGGATGCGGAGGGAGAAGGGAAGCTTGGTGAGGTCTTCTGTTACGAACCCCGGGCCCGCGTCGGTGAGGGACTGGAGGCTGAAGAAGCTGAAGGTGCTGGCGCCGGAGGTGAGGGTGGATTTGGCGCGGAAGGAGTTGGGGTGCTGGTCGTTCGACATGCGGAGTTCTCCTGAGAGCTGGCAATGCGATGGTGCGG
>JAYVDT010000308.1:0-5000 GCA_043749265.1 Rhodanobacteraceae bacterium
GACGCGATGCGGTCCTGGTCTTGCGTCGGGCGACTGCATCCGATGCAAAAGCCGAGGCAGAGCGCGGGCAGAAGTCGATTGCAGACCTGGATGCCGACTATGGAGACGTGGTGCATGAGGCGCACCACGCGATCGGGCGTAAGGATGATGTCTTCCAGATTGCGGCGCACATTGTTGAGAGCTGCCTGATTTTGTTGCAGAAGAAAGACATGCGTGAGCTGACGAAAACCTGCGGACGCACGGTGGAGGAAGTTCAGGCGGCGGTTGAGTTTATCCGTACGCTGGACCCCAGGCCGGGTCAGCGCTACAACGTGAGCGAGACCCGCTTGATTGAGCCGGATGTGGCTTTTGTGAAGCGCGATGACGGCTACGTTGTGCTGATGAATGAAGAAGATATGCCCACGTTGCGGTTGAACCAGGGCTATCGGCGCATGATGCGCGAGAAGCAGACGGAGAAGGAAGTCCGCGAGTATGTGAAGGAGCGCTACAAGAGCGCGATCCAATTGCTGCGGAATATCGAGCAGCGAAAGAATACGATTGTTCGGACGTGCGAGGCGATCGTGCGGCGCCAGACGGAGTTTCTGGAGCGCGGCGAGCAGTCGCTGAAGCCGATGATGATCAAGGAGGTGGCCGAAGAGATTGGCGTCCACCCATCCACCGTGAGCCGGGCTGTTGCGAACAAGTATGTTCACACGGCACAGGGTGTGTATGAGCTTCGTTTTTTCTTCTCCGAAGGCGTCAACGGTCCGGAGGGCGGTGACCTGCCCCTGGTGCTGCTGAAGCGGAAGGTTAAAAAGCTGATCGAAGAGGAAGATCCGCGGAAACCGTTGACCGACGACCACCTGGCGGCGGAGTTGAAAGCGCAAGGGATCAACGTAACCCGACGTACGGTCGCAAAATATCGCGAGGATTTGCAGATTCCCAGCACACACCAACGTCGAGTGCGTTAGAGTTTTGGGGTTACTCGAACGGAGTAACTAGCATCGAAGAAGGTGAGGTGAATGAATGAACGTTGAATTTACCGGACGGAATACACCGATTTACCCCAAACTGAAAAACCTGGCAGAGACGGAATTGTTGAGGATTGACAAGATCATCGGCAGAACTGTGGGGGCACATGTGATTTTGTCGGAAGATAAGTACCGGCAGATCGCTGAAGTCACACTCAAGACCGCTTCTGACAACCTGGTGGCGACATGCGAGGACACGGACATGATGGTGGCGCTACATGATGCTTTGAAGAAGATCGAGCAACAGGCGATCAAGCACAAGGAGCGCAAGATGACCGTGGAGCGGCACGCAAAGCCGAACTCTGCCGAGCCTTTGATTGAGGTGGTTTCGACCCTGTAAGACGTCGTTTAGAATATTCCGAAAAGACGGGAGGGCACCCCAACGCGGGGTGCCTTTTTCTTGCGCTTCAAGTTCTTCGGACTGCAGCGGTGTAGGATTTCCCCATGCCAGCGAAGAAGGCCGCGAAGAAGGTTGTGAAGAAAGACAAAGGAAAGAAATTGGCGGCGAAGCATGCCGCCACGGTTGGGATGGAACCTCGTAAGGCCGCGGCATTGGAGAGCGGTGGGCCGCACGGAGAACTGGTGATCCTGACGGGGATGAGTGGAGCCGGCAAGGCGTCTGCACTGAAGGCGTTTGAGGATCTGGGGTATTACTCGGTCGATAACCTGCCGCTGGAATTGATCCCGCGGTTTGCGGACCTCGTACGGCAGTCGACGGAGATCGACCGGGCGGCACTGGTTATCGATGTGCGGGAAGGAATTCGTCTGGAGCGTTTTCCGGCGATTTTAAAGAAGGTTCGCAAGGTATTGGCGACGCGCGTAGTGTTTCTGGAGGCCAGCGAAGATGCGCTGGTGCGGCGATTCTCGGAGACGCGCAGGCCGCATCCGATGGGCCGCGAAAAGACTGTCGTCGACTCCATTCGGGCGGAACGCAAGCGGCTTGATCCGGTGCGGAATGTCGCCGACATCATTCTGGAGACGACGAAGTTCAACGTGCATGAGCTACGGGCGCACATCAACGCGCAGTTTGAAGAACGAGGCGAGGCGGAACGCAACCTGACGATTGCTTCGATGAGCTTCGGGTTCAAGAACGGAGTTCCGACAGATGCGGACCTGGTATTCGATGTGCGTTTTCTGCCGAATCCGCACTTTGTACCGGAGTTCCGGGAGTTGACGGGGAAGCATCCGAAGGTCGCGCAGTACGTGCAGAGCTTCAGCCAGACGGAAGAGTTTTTGGAGAAGACGACGGACTTACTGAAGTTCCTGCTGCCGCACTATATCAAGGAAGGCAAGAGCTATCTGACGGTTGCGTTTGGGTGCACGGGAGGACAGCACCGAAGCGTGTTTATCGCGGAAGAGATGAAGCGGCGGCTGGAGGGTGTGGGGTATCGGGTGAAGGCTACGCATCGGGATATGCCACGGTAGGGAACGGCTGAAGTAGCATGATTCATTGAGAGGGCATCTATGTCGTTGAGCGAGAATTATGAGTGCGACGTGTGTGGGACCAAGAAGGGTGCAAAGGAGCAGTGGTGGTTGATCTGGCTGGAGTGCTCGTCCGGCAACGGAACTGCGGGGGACCGAAAGGTATTCAAATTATTGGCTTGGCAGACAGAGCCGGCTCATACACCAGGCGTGAAGCATTTGTGCGGTGCGCGCTGCGTTGGGACGATGATGGACCGATGGATGTCAGAGCAGCACGAGAATCCCGATGCGCAGTGTGGAAACGGGTCTTTGCAGAGTCGAACGTGAGTAGTCTGCCGTGCGGCATTAGAATGGTAAGGTCGTGCAACCGGATCAACAAGGCGTGGTGAAGGATTGAGGCGGATAGGGCGGTTACTGACATACCTGCGGCCCTACTTGCTCTTTTCGCTGGGGTCTGTGGTGCTGATGGCGATGGTGGGGGCCATGGCGGCGTTTCGTGTGCTGCTGGTCAAGCCGATCTTTGACAAGGTGCTCAGGCCGGATGCGCCGGCTAGCGATCTGCTGATTTTTCCAATTCCGTATACGTCGCATGTGCTGAATCTGCACTTCCTGGTGCCGAGTCACTTTCATAATGCCTGGACGGTGATTGCGTATGCGTTGATTGCATCGGCGATGGTGAAGTCGCTATGCGATTATTTTGGAACTTACCTGGTGAACTACGCGGGCTTCGGGATGATTACCGACCTGCGGAATGACCTGTACAACGCGGTGCTGCGGCGGTCGGTGGCGTTCTTTCAGAAACACACGACGGGCACGTTGCTGTCGACGCTGATCAACGATGTTGAGCGCGTCCAGACGGCGATGTCGAGTGTGCTCGGCGACTTCATGCAACAGTTTTTTACGTTTGTCTTCATGGCGGGCGTGGTGGTGCTGAACGGGGGCAAGCTGGCGTGGGTGCTGCTGCTGTTTGTGCCGGTGGTGATCTCGTCGGCGCGCAGGATTGGCCGGAGGGTGCGGCAGACGACGCGCAAAGGGCAGGACAAGCTGGCGGAGATTCAAAACATTCTTCACGAGACGATTACGGGCAATGGCATCGTCAAGGCGTTTGGGATGGAGCTTTGGGAGATGAATCGGTTTCGGCGGGCGGCGCGGAGACTGTTCTCGGCCAATTTGAAATCAGTGAGCGTGCAGGCGATCAGCTCGCCGCTGATGGATGCGATTGGCGCGACGGGGATTGCGCTGCTGCTGCTGCTTGGACGCGACCGCATCAAGGCGCACCAGATGACGGAAGGGTCGTTCATCGCGTTTTTATTTGCGACGTTTACGCTCTACGATCCGGTGCGGAAGTTTGCACTGTTTTACAACAGCTTTCAGCAGGCGCTGGGGGCGAGCGAAGAGATCTTCAAGTTCATGGACGCGCAAGATGACGTCGTGGAGAAGAAAAGGGCGCTGGTGGTCAAGGGCTTCCGCGATTCGATTCGATTTGAGGACGTAGTCTTTGGCTATCAGGGCGATGGCGAGATCCACGAGGGCAAGGTGCGTGAGGTGTTGAAGGGCATCTCGCTAAAAGTGAAGCGCGGTGAGGTGATTGCGCTGGTTGGGCCTAGTGGCGCGGGGAAGAGCTCGCTGGTGAATTTGATTCCGCGATTCTTTGACGTGACGGGCGGGCGCATTCTGATTGATGGAAACGATCTTCGCGATGTCACGATTGCTTCGCTGCGGGCGCAGATCGGCAAGGTGACGCAGGAGACCGTGCTGTTCAACGACACGGTGCGGAACAACATCGCATACGGCCAGCCCGATGTGCCGCTGAAGCGGGTGCAGGAGGCGGCGCAGATGGCGTTGGCGCACGAGTTTATTCTTCGCATGCCGCAGGGATATGACACGCTCATCGGCGAGAAGGGTGTGCGTTTGAGCGGCGGAGAGCGGCAGCGGCTTGCGATTGCCCGCGCGATTTTGAAGAATGCTCCGATCCTGATTCTGGATGAGGCGACGAGTGCGCTCGATACGGAGAGCGAGGCGTTTGTGCAGGCGGCGCTGGGTAATTTGATGGAAGGGCGTACATCGTTTGTGATCGCGCATCGGCTTTCGACGGTGCGGCGTGCGACACGGATAGTGGTGCTGGAGGCGGGCCAGATTACGGAGGTGGGGACGCATGAAGAGCTGCTCGCCAACTCCGGAACCTATCGCCGATTGCACGATCTGCAGTTTGGAGCGGAGCCCGCCGAGGTTTTGGCGGTGGCGCAATTGGAGGGAACGTCATGAGTGTAGTCGTGTCGATGACTGGCTTTGCGAGTGTGGATGGAGCGCTGGCCGGAGGGCGTTCGTTTAGCCTTTCGATCAAGTCGGTGAACCATAGACATCTTGATCTTTCGGTGAGGCTGCCGGGTGCGCTGGATGCGCTTGAAGCGACGCTACGCAAGGTTGTGAAGGCGAGTGTGCGGCGTGGTCATGTGGAGCTTACGCTGCTACTGGAGAAGGCCTCTGCGACGTCTGTAGTGGAGGTGGATCACAAGTTGCTTGAGGCGTATGTGGAGGCCTTTCGTCGCGCTGCGGAGAAGCTGGGTG
>JAYVDT010000309.1:0-15186 GCA_043749265.1 Rhodanobacteraceae bacterium
ACAATGAAGACTGCATCCGCCACGATCAAGGGCTTTGAGGTGATGCCGATGATCCGCCGAGGCCATTGCATCACGTGCAAGCCGCAAGTGAAGGACCAAGTGCGTTTCATCAACAAGCTGTTCGACATCTTCACGATCGCTGCTTGATCGAACAACGTGATAGCCAACTGCGACTAACAGAGTTAATGCAACAAAACCCAAAAAGCCTATAGAGAAGTCGGTTCGCTTATTTGCCGAGGACCAGAGAGCGGTTCGGTAGGGTTCGGGGAGTGACTTGGGAATGCTTCCTCGGATGATCCCCGGTGAAGTTCCTCGACCCGTTTCTATCGCTTGTTCAAGGGCCTTCTTGTCTGGCCTCGGTTCTTGGATGGGCTTCGTTGCTCACGATGCGCCCATCCACAAGTTGCAGGACCCGGTCGACCTCGCCGATCATTCGCTCGTCATGGGTGACGACCAAAATAGCAGTGCCTTGTTCACTGCTGACCTTACGTAACAAGTGCATCACACTGAGACCGCGGTCAGTGTCCAGGGAGGCTGTTGGTTCGTCCGCAAGGATCATGGCCGGCCTGTTTGCCAGCGCTCGCGCAATGGCAACACGTTGTTTCTCTCCTCCAGACAGTTCTTCTGGGAGTGCACGCGCGCGATGTGTGACTTCCAAGTAATCGAGCAACTCGGCCGTGCGCGCCCGCGCTTCCTGACGAGAGACGTTGATTAGATCCATGGGGAGGAGAATGTTCTCTTCGGCGGTGAGAAACGGAATGAGGTTCGAAAACTGGAAAATGAAGCCGACCTTCTCGCGGCGAAGTTTCTGGAAATCTCGTGTGCTCCCGTTGTAGATGTTGTCCCCATCGAGGATCAATTGTCCCTGGGTGGGCACAGTCACCAAACCCAGGATCATCAGCAGCGTGGTCTTCCCCGACCCGCTCGGCCCCATGATGGCTAGCAATTCGCCTTTGTCGACAGCCAGGTCGATGCCTTTCAGTGCGTCGACCTTTGCGCTGCCCGTGCCGTAACTCATGACCAGCTTCTTGACTTCAATTGCTTGTGTCATTTCGCTCCTAGGTTCCCAGGACGAGGCGCGGGTCAACGTGCATGGCACGACGAATGGCTACTAAGCTGGCGAGAATTGAGACGACGCTGATGACGGCCAACATCTGCCACACATCGCCCCTGGTTGCCGAAACTCTCCTGGGAAAATAAGGCTCGCTGACGTGTTCGAGCAGGGCTCCTACCACGGTACCCACTAGCCCCATCAGCACGGCCTCCTGAAGAATCATGCTGTAGATCCGACTTGTCTGAGTTCCGAGAAGTTTCAGCACAGCAATGTCCTTAATCTTGTCCAGCGTGAAGGTATACGTGATCAGGCCAATAATGACGCCTGCGATGATCAGCAACAGAAGGCGGAGCAGTGATAGTTGCATAAGGATTAGCCTATTTGCTCCCATGAGCTGCATGTTGATCTGCCGTGCGGACGTGTACACCTGCAAGTGCTTCCAATGTGTGATTTCGTCCGCAACTTCTTCAATGGGCACTCCGGGTTCCACTCTCACTGCTATGGCGTTAATCATGTGCAGATTCTCCGAGATTGCGGAGGCTTTCGGCATAGAGGGCTGAACCAGGCGCGGCGCTACGGCCTCCGCGCCTCCCACTTGGCCTCCTGTGCGCCTTCTGAGATTGCGCAGCAGGTCAGGGTCCGGCTCAAAGAGGATGTTCTGCGCATCTTCTAGCCGGGCGTAGATGACGGGATCGGCATTGAAGCCGACCATGTTCTTGGTGAGGCCCACTACGGTGTAGTCAAAGTCTGCGAGGTGAATCTGTTCGCCAAGCTGCAGCCCTGTCTTGGCATCTGCAACGATTTCGTAATGACTGGCCTCGATGTCCCTACCGGCAACGATCATGGGAGGTCCGCCGATATGGCCTGGAGCATAGCCCACCAGCAGAAATTTCAGCTCCGGTGCCATGTCGGTCCAATGCCGCTCTCCCATCGTGGCCGTACCGATCCGCGCATTCTCATACATGAAGAGCATTAGGCCTGCCGGTTGCATTCGATGTTGGACGTGGTCCCACGCCATGACAAGCGGACTCGCCTCCGCCACGCCTCGTAAGGACTGGATCGCACGGTAATCATCCTCGGGAAGTCTGGAGACCTCGACGAATGGTCCGAGCCAACCCTTCTGGACTACCCATAGGTCGGCTCCGGTTGCAGTGACGATGGTGGAGGAATCGAGGATTACGCCTCGAATCACACCGCCAAGTGCAAAGACAACCATCAAGAGAAGACTCACCCCGACCGACGAACTGATGAACTTGACCAAGTGGTAACGGGTATCTTTGAACGCGAGATTCATGCAGCTTCCTTCCTACATCTTCATTGCCGGGTTGGAATCTGTGGAACCTGCTGCACTCTTGTTCTGAATAGGACGAATCGTTCTGCCTGGTTTCACTCCCATGGGTTGTGTTAAAACCCAATCTCCTGGCCGGAGATTGCCAGCGACTGCCATAACCTGAGAGCGTGGGCTGCTCGCAAGCGATTGGACATCGACACGACGGGTCTTCTTGTTCGCGTCCATCACGAGGACATATCGTCCGTCGCCCATCGTTGTCACAGCCGATTTCGGCACAACCAGCGCATTTAACTGTCGGCTTACCTGCACATACGCATCCGCCCATTGACCGATTTGCAATTCGGCAGGAGGAAGAGGAAAGACAATTTCCACTGTCATTTCCTCTGCGGCGGGATCAGCCTGCGGACGCACCCTGTACACGCGTCCTGCGATCTGCCGATCCGCCCGCCCGCGCAGAATCACTGTAGCTGCCTGGCCAGCCTTGATATCGCCCGCAAAGTGCTGGTCCACATAGGCCTCGACCAACGTCACTTTAGGATCTGCTACAGTAAGCACCGTTTCGCCTGGAACGATGGCGTCTCCTGCACGTTTGGGTCGATCAGTCACGATTCCATTCACGTAGGTAAACACCCTGGTCTGCGACAGGTTGAACCGCTGGAGGCGGACCTCTGCATCCGCAGCGGCTATCTCGGAATGGGCGGCTTGCGTTTTCGCGCCCGCAGCTTCAATTTGAGCTTTCGCTGCTCCAAGCTCAGCTTCCGCCGCATGCAAGGCGCTGCCCGCAGTTCGATCACGTTCTTCGTATTGGTCCGCTTCTTCCTGGCTGACTGCTCCTGTTGCCACAAGGTGCTTTTCCCGCTCCCAGGCACGTCCCACCTGATACTTTGTCGCACCCCTGGATTGCGCTACGGCTTCGGCGGACAGTGCCCCCGCGCGTGTAGACTGCTCCGTCGCGCGTGCCGCTTGTTCCGTCAAACGCGCCTCTTGCAGGCGAGCCTCGGAGCGATCGAGCACCTCTCGAATGTCGGTGTCTTCGAGCGTCGCAACAACTTGCCCAGAGTGCACAACATCGCCCTCGTCAACGAGTACATACTGGATGCGACCGGGAATCTTAGCGCCGATGGTAGCCAGGACATCCACGTTGACGGTTCCGGTACTTTGTACCTCTCCCACATAATCCTGCTGCCCTACCTGTGTAATTGCCGCTTCTGGTGGAGTGAAGAAGAGGAATTTGATGAGAGCTAGCGCAACCAACCCGGCACCCGCGTAGCTGAGGATTTTGAGAATCTTCTTTTTCCTGTCCTTGCCACTTGCACCTGCCGATGCAGTCTTGTCGCTCTGCTTTACTGGTTCGGGTTTACCGTCCATCTTCGGCCCCTCGGTTTTTCCGGCCATTTGTGGTTGCGCCGACTTGTCTCCCGCTTCTGGCAGCTTAGGTTTTTTGGATGCTTCCAATTGCGCGGTGTCAGCCATGCGTCACTCCTTACAAACCTGTCTCTCGTGTGACAGCGGCAGTCGCTGTCGTAAAGTCGGCCATGGCGCGATAGTACCGAGCCTCAGAAGTGAGGAGCGCCGCCTGTGCGTCGAGCAGGCTCTCGATAATGCCCCGACCATAGCGCTGCTTCTCTTGTTCAACCCGGAGTGCTTCCCGCGCGTAGCCGATCGAGGCCTGCGTTGCTCGAATTCGCTCTTCTGCGTTTTTGACCTGCAGGTAGGCAGCGCGAGCTCTTTGCGCCGAGTCGAACTCCACCTGCTTCAGGTCGGCTTTCCGCTCAAGTTCGCGGCTCTTTGCTTCCTCCACCTGATGCACGAGTGTGCGGTCGAAGAAGGGAAAGCTGAACACCACCCCTCCCTCCACTCCTCCCTTGTAGACACTGAAAGGATCTATACTCTGCCCTCTCGCATCGGCAGCCAAGGACAACGAAGGCCTTTGTGCCGACTGCGCAACGGACACAAATCGCTTGGCGACGCTGAGCTCCGCTTCAGCGAGTTGGGATTTTAGATTCCCAACACGCGCCAAGCTAGATACCTCCTCCAGGGACGGTTGGGTCGAGGTTGGCGGAAGAGTCGAGTCCAATGCGACCGGGGTGTCGACCGGACGTCCAAGCAGCGCGTTGAACTGTCCAGCTTCGATCTCGCGGGCATTTCTGAATTCGATCGCTGCGTCTTGCACGTCGGCCAAACGAGTGTCCACCTTCAGGAGATCGACGCGCGCGACCTTCCCTTCATTAAACATCTGCGAAATGACCCGGCGACTTTCCGTTAAAGCATCCACAGACTCTCGGGCGGCGTCGATATCCCGATCTAGCTGGACGACGGTGGCGTACACCGTGGTGACATCGAAATCCAGGTCACGCTCGACATCATGCACTCCAAACGTAGCCAGGTCCCGTTTGGCTCGTGCGAGGCTCACGGCTGACCCGATCCGACCGCCTGTATAGACCGGGATCGTTGCCCGTATATCTGCGTTCAGGTGTCCTTTGGCGAACGGCTGGCCCTCTGGAATCGCTGCCAACTCCGTTAGGGGAAAGCCCATCGCTGTCTCTGCCGGTTGAGTTGATCCCCGAGCAGCTGCTCCCAAGGTCAGACGGGGTAAGCGCTCGGCTCTGGCCACAGCAATGGCCGCTTGCGCCGTAATAACGCTTTGTGTCTTACCAGAGAGTTTTGGACTATGCTGCCGCGCGTAAGCGCGAGACTCATCCATCGTGAGCGGGGATGTGGACTGCTGGGCTGGAAAGGCAGGAGTCAAAAAGATGAAGGCCCCACTCAGCGCTAGCCGAGCGAGGGCCAGTCTTTTGCTTCTGGAATTCTTGTTGAACGGAAACTCTTGATCAGATGCGTAATTCATTCTGATGCGCGCCTCACCGCCGGGACTAAGCTTGAATCTTTTCGTATGCCCGGCTAAAGTAAGCGAGCCCAACGGCAGGTACTTCCTCGCGTTCCTATAATCCTCACTCAGTCAATGCTAGTGTGTGAATGTTAGTGTGTGCACGAGTGCCAAAGCTGTTCCGTATAGCTCACCTAATGTCGCTGCCAAGATCGATCTCGGCAGCCTCGCGTCTAGATCTGCTTGTTGAAATAGTCTCAGCTGGTTGGTTTTATTTAAGACTTCTTTGTCTAACCGTTTGTCTCTTTATCATGCGTGGCGATGAGCGAGTTCAGGGCGAGATGTTCAGTTGTGTAACGTTGGACCAGCGTGTTCCACAGGATCATCCGTTACGCGAGATTCGCAAGCTTGTGGATATGGTTCTGGTCTCACTGAACGACGAGTTCGATGCGTTGTACTCGGTGTCCGGCCGCCCTTCAATCGCACCCGAGTATGTGCTGCGAGCGCTGTTGTTGCAAGTGTTCTACTCGGTCCGTTCGGAGCGGCAGCTGGTTGAGCAGCTGGACTATAACCTGCTTTTCCGCTGGTTCGTCGGGCTCGGCATGGATGACGGGGTATGGAACCATGCAGTGTTTTCGAAGAACCGTGACCGTCTGCTCATGTCGGAGGTGGCGCAGCGCTTCTTCTCTGAGATCAACCGGCTGGCGAAGCGCTTCATGAGCGACGAACACTTCACCGTCGACGGCACACTGATCCAGGCCTGGGCCTCGCAGAAGAGCTTCCGCAAGAAGGATGGATCGTGCAACGGCACGAACTTCCACGGGCAGAAGCGATCGAACGAGATTCACCAGTCGACCCCTGATCCGGAGGCGCGGCTGTACAAGAAGAGCTATGGCAAGAAGTCGAAGCTGGCGTACCTGGGCCACGCGCTGATCGAGAACCGGAACGGTCTGATCGCCGCTGCGATGGCCACCCAGGCCAATGGCCATGCCGAGTGGGATAACGCCCTGTTGATGCTGGTGCAACAACAGAAGACGAGTTCACGGCGCATCACAGTCGGTGCCGACAAGGCTTACGATGCGAAGAACTTCATCGCCGGAGCCCGCACCCTCAATTTCACCGCGCATGTACAGAAGAACGACAAGGGACGCCGCTCCAACCTGGACGGCAGGAGCACACGGCACGCCGACTATGCCATCAGTTTGAGCCGCAGCTGGCTGATCGAGAAGACCTTCGGCTGGCTGAAGCAGACCGGCCTACTCAACTAGGTGAAGCTGCGAGGATTGGCCAAGGTGGACTGGGTCTTCGTCTTCCACGGCACTGCCTGCCAAGGCTCATCGCAAGCAAATCCCGGCAGGACCCTCAGCAGCAGCGCGCCTAAAGACCGGTTGAGTGTTCAACCGGCAACTCCAGGAGCCAGACAGTCGACCAAAGACCAGCCAACATAGTTCCTCTCGCCCAAAATCAAGAACAAGGCCAAACCTGAAGCACCAGCACTACTATTTCAACAAGCTCCTAAATCTGCTCGTGAAAAATTGCCGCTACAAGTTACTGCACCTCAACCTGCTTGAAGTAGCCCGCGAACTTCAAGTAGACCTCGGGAAATTTCCCCCATCCTTCATGCCTCAACTTCGCTGGGACTTAGCAATGGTTGCTGATCCTTTACCTGTTGACCTTTCAAGGCCGGTCCCAAGCAAGCTGCAGCTAAAGCGACGGTTGTAATCGTATGTTCGCCGCCTGATGTCATAAACCCCCCGTAGGTCAGAATTCTAGGAAGCAAAGTGCGAACACGGGGCCCATGAAGGCCTGCCTGCCTTTGGGTGCTTGTTGGCGCATCACATCTGCTCACTGACAGTGAGGCTACGTGTCTTTCAGACTAGTGTCTGTGACGCGCTTCACTCGCAAGCTTATAAAGCACTTTTTCTGAGCCGAAGGGAGTTGGCAATTACAGAGACTGAGCTGAAGCTCATAGCGGCGGCGGCGATCATGGGATTGAGCAACAAGCCAAAGATAGGGAAGAGCAACCCAGCTGCAACCGGTATGCCTATGGCGTTGTAAATGAAAGCAAAGAACAAGTTCTGACGTATGTTGCGCATCGTGGACTGACTCAGGTGGCGTGTGCGAAGGACACCACGAAGGTCGCCGGTGAGAAGCGTAATTCCGCCTGCTTCCATGGCAACATCCGTTCCGGTCCCCATAGCGATTCCGATGTTGGCCTGGGCGAGTGCGAGCGCGTCATTTATCCCGTCTCCGGCCATGGCCACCACCGAACCCTTTTGCTGATACTTCTTTACTACCTCTGCTTTCTGGTGCGGGAGAACGTCAGCCTCGAACTCAATGCCGAGTTTGCCTGCAATGGCTTGAGCAGTTGTCGCATTGTCTCCGGTGACCATGATGATCTTGAGACCGGCTGCCTTCAGCTCACGAATGGCGTCTGGTGTAGATTTCTTGATCGGATCGGATCGGATCGGATCGGATCGGAGACGCTGACCAGGCCTGCGGGCTTACCGTCTACTGCAACCATCATCACAGTCCGGCCTTCATTTCTGAGAGTTTCAGCCTGGGTGAGCATGGGCGGTGCTGCGTCAATGCCCAGCTCACGAAACATCTCCGTGTTGCCGAGAGCGACCTGCTTGCCAGAGATCGCTCCTTTCACTCCTTTTCCGTTTGTGGAGCTGAAACCCTGTACATCCGCAAGGGTCAATTGTCTTGCTTTAGCTCCCTTGACGATGGCTGCCGCAAGAGGATGTTCACTCGACCGCTCCAGGCTGGCGACGAGCTGCAGGAGGTCCGATTCAGTGATGTCGGGCTGCGGAATGACCGAAGCGAGAGTCGGTTTACCCTCGGTCAGAGTGCCGGTCTTATCGACGATAAGGATGTTCACTTTACCGAAGGTCTCCAGAGCCTCGGCATTGCGAATCAGGATGCCTGCACTGGCTCCTCGGCCAGTGCCGACCATGATGGCCATCGGCGTTGCCAATCCCAAAGCGCAGGGGCAGGCCACAATGAGGACCGTAACCGCATTGACGAGCGCATGAGCGAGGTGTGGTTGAGGGCCAACCACATACCAGGCGATGAAAGTAGCCACAGCCGCAAGGATAACGGCGGGAACGAAGTAGGACGCTACGCGGTCGGCGAGCCGCTGGATCGGCGCACGGTACCGCTGAGCCTGGCTGACCATCTTGGCGATTTGGGCGAGCAGGGTATCTGCACCACTCGTTCTGCCCGCATCACAAAGCCGCCCGTGCCGTTTACGGTGCCGCCGGTGACTTTAGCCGCTACGTCCTTCTCGACGGGAATCGGTTCGCCGCTGACCATCGACTCATCGACGGAACTATGGCCTTCCAGTACAACACCATCGACTGGAATCTTCTCACCCGGTCGGACTCGCAGCCGGTCGCCGACCTGGACCTGATCGAGAGGTATATCTGCCTCGCCGCCGTGATCGTCAAGTCGTTTCGCGGTCTTGGGAGCCAAGCCTAAAAGAGCACGAATCGCGTTTCCGGTCTGGCTGCGGGCGCGCAACTCCATAACCTGCCCTAAGAGGACAAGCGCAATGATGACGACCGCAGGCTCGTAGTACAAAGCGATCTCGCCGCCTTCTGCACGGAACGATGGCGGGAAGAGCTTTGGAACGAACGTTGCAACGATGCTGTACAGATAGGCCGCGCCGGTTCCCAAAGCGATGAGCGTGAACATATTGAGGCTCCGATTCACGACGGATTGCCAGCCTCGAACGAAGAAAGGCCAGCCGCACCAGAGCACCACCGGGGTGGCTAGAACGAATTGGACCCACGCCCACGTTCGCGCCGAAAGAAGATGTTGAAGCGGCATCGAAGGCAGAATTCCCGAGACCATGAGCGCGAGCAGTGGAACGGCAAGGGCGACGCTGATCCAGAAGCGTCGGGTCATGTCGACCAGCTCGGGATTCACCTCTTCAGCAGTGGTCTCGCGAGGCTTAAGCGTCATACCGCAGATTGGGCAGTTGCCGGGCTCCTGACGGCTGATTTGCGGGTGCATTGGACAGGTGAAGTCGGATCGCGTAGCTGGAGCGGTTATGGTCGCGAGTTCGAGTGCCATGCCGCACTTCGGACAAGCACCCGGACCCATTTTGTAAACTTCCGGGTCCATGGGAAAGATGTACTCGGTCCCTTGCTGGGCCTTTGTCGGCGGCAGCGGGGGAGCTGCTGCCACGGATTGCCCTTTCAGGTATTTCTCCGGTTCGGTCCGGAATTTGGCGGCGCGCACCCCTGGCTACAGAAGAAGTGCCTGGTACCGTCCTGTTCTACGATAGCGGCGGCTTTGGCCGAATCGACCGTCATTCCGCAAACCGGATCAATCTGTGTCTGGGTGCGCTGAGCCGTTTAGGTTCTCACGGGGGGTGGGTTGGATGGGGCAGCATATTGACGGGGAGCATCGTCAAACGTGCGCTTGCATCCCCCGCAGCAGAAGGAGTACGGCACGCCCTCATACTGACTTGTGTTTGCCGTTGCTGGATCGACACTCATCCCGCAAACAGGATCTTTTATCTTGCCTTGGACATTTTCTGATTGATTGCTGCAGCAGCACATAGTGTTCTCCTGGGTCGTTCTAGTGCTGCTGACGCAGAACCCGCCGCGATCTTACAGTTGGCTGCGCCGGCAGGTGCAATCCAGGCATTTGTGTTCCGCGCAGGCTCCGCAGACGGATGTGAGCTTTTTGGCAAGGTCCTTCCTTGCCCGATGGAGCCGCACGGAAGCATTGTTGGCAGAAGTCCTCTGCGAGAGGGCGAAGTCCTGCACGCTTACTCCATCCAGATCGACCTGCTGAATGGCTTTTCGATACTCGGGTTTAAGATCTTGGATCACATCGCCGACGCAGGCACACGCTATCTGCTCCAGCCCTGGCTCATAGCTCGTAGGAGCTTCAGCAGCGAAGCTGTCCTGCGCCCTGGTGCGTGCTGACTGCCGACGATAGTTGTCCGTAACGGCGTTGCGAAGAATGCGATAGAACCACGCGACGGTGCTTTCATCGTCTCGAATCTCTTCAGCGTGCTCCATCGCCTTGATGTAGGCGGATTGCAGAATGTCCTCGGCTGCAGGAACGTCCACGCGGGAGGAGAGAAAGCTGAGGAACTTCGCCTGATGAGCCATCAGGCGGTTCAGGGTATCTGCCGTATCGATCTTTTCCGGTGACGTATCCGTCATCCCATGACCTCCTTCCATCCGATTTTGATCAGTAGCCGATTCATCGGGTACGAGGTGAGGAAGCCAAGAAACATCGCGATTTGCATCATAAGCCAATATTGCGGCTGGTTGGCCCGCAAGTGCTTGAGCGGAAAGAAGACGAAGTAGACCAGCGCCATCCAGCCATACATTCCAAGCTGAAACGCCGTGATCGAGAGGGTATCTGCTTTGATGGCGGCCCATATTCCCTGCATGGTCGAAAGATCGCGCATGGGCTTGATGGTGAAGTATTGGAAGCCGACTCCAAGAGTCCAGGCTGCAATGAAATCTAAAACAAAACTGGCCCAAAGCGTGGAACCGAACAAGGTGATGGCAAAGCCGAAAAGAGTGAACTCGGTAATGACATCGGCGATGACGCATCCTGAACCGCAATGGCTGGCGGCAATGCCGACTTGAGTCCAACTCGGGTTCGCTCTTGCGTTCATCATCTTGCTCTTATGATCCTCTTCGCTCATCTTTTGCTGAGCTTCTTTGCTCATGGACTTGCCAAATCTGAAGTATGCCCACATTGCAAAGACACTGAGGTAAAGAGCCGTCGCTGGCCAAACGATATTCATGATCCACATCTTCTGAGGATGTTTAGCTTCGTCCACAACTATGATTGCCGCCGAAACGAACGCTATTCCAAGAGAAAGCCAAGCAATCATTGTGAGCATGGTGCCCTCCTTCAGAGTTCAATTAGCCTACCTTGGAGCGTGAACCGCAGATACTAAGACTAGCTACGGCGCTTTTTTTCGCCAGCTTTGGCTTCGACAGCCATAAGTTGATCTGCCTTCTTGGTTGCGTGTATCACGATGCGGTCACCGGTCTGAATGTTCTTCAGAGTGACGGGGTGATCGCCTCGAAGATACTTTGTCTGGCTCGTGAGAATTACGTTTTGAATCGTTCCACTCGTGGCCTTTACAGAAATGCTCGTGTCGCTCACTGCTGTAACGGTTCCCATGACATGCTCCATGCCGTTATGAGCGTAGGCGGCTCCTGCGAAGAGGCCTAATGTGAGAATGAGGAGAAGAATTCGTTTCATCGGGAATGTCCTTTCAGGTGGGAAGTTGTTGGTGTTGGGGAAGAGTCGCCATTAAGGAACTGCTCTTCGTGCTTCTCTTCCGCTGCTTCTTGTCTCGCGCGTATTCGGCCATCATCGCTTCCATGTGCGACGGCTCTGCACGGGCGCTGAACCCGTGCATCCCAAATTTCATGTACAACCATCCTCCCCCTGCGAACAGGAGAATGGCTGTCAACGCGGTGCCGAGGGCCACAGCAACGCGCCTCACGATTTCGTCTCCTGCAACGCTCCGCAAGGATCAATTGCTACCTCCTTGTGCGGTCGGCAGATTCATGGTGGTCGAGTCCGTCCCGATGCTCGTCGGTTCGTCGAGCCCGTTCATCAAGGTGTAGTTCTGGAGGGCAATGGCGGATCTCCACTCTTCGTTAAGCGCCTGAATGTAGGTAAGCTGCAGGGTGAAGAGCATGTGCTGCGCAGCCAGTACATGCGGATAGGCTTGCGCCATCTGCTGGTACTTCGTGACCTCGAGCTCGTAAGCGCGGCGAGCACGCGGCAGCATTTCGGTGCGGTACCGTTCTGCGGTAAAGCGGGCCGTCTGATATTGCTGCGCATACGGCTCCGCGCGGTTGCGCGTAAGAAGCTGGGTCCGGATGACATCGTGATGCGCTCGATCCAGTTCGACCCTCGCCGCTTCGACGTTACCCTGGTTGCGGTTCCAGAGAGGAAGCTGAACCCCCGCCTCTGCGAAGCTCATCCAGCCAGCCTTGATATTGGTCGATCCGAGAGTTTCGCCGGAGTACCATTCGCCAGCTTTGAGGTTGAGGTTTGGAACTTTCTCCCGTCGAGCGGATTTGATGCGAGCCTCCGCGACGGCTACGTTGGCTTGCGCCTGCTTCACAGCAGGGCTTTCCTGCATGTCGGTGACGACCATCCCCTCGGGGTCAAGCTCGGGAGGTTCGACCAGGCTGCCAGTCAAAGGCTGGGGAGCAAGAGTGCTTTGACCGGAGTAGGTTGCAAGCTGAGTAAAAGCTGCAAGGAACATGCGCTGCGCATTGACAAACTCGACTTTTGCCTGCTCTGCGGCGATCTCAGCGTACAAGACTGCGGAAGAGTCATCCTGACCAACTCTTTCAAGCTCATGAGCATTGGTTTGAGCATCGAGTGCTACCTTGAGGAGCCGATCATGCACCACAACCGACTGCTGTGCTGCAAGGGTATCGAAGAAGGCCCTCGCTACATCGTTATGAATTCGAGCCTTCTGGATCTCAACGGCATATTCATTTGAGCGGCCCTCGGCGCGGTAAATGTCCCGCCGTAAAGCAAGCTTCCTTCCGAGGATGAATTCCTGAGAGAAGAACGCGCCTTCTTCGCCTCCGTGGTACTCGCCTCCCCGGATGTGGTCTCCGGAGTAGCCGACGATTGGATCAGGGGGCAGGCCCATCTGCCGCGCCTGTTGCTTCGAACGATCGACATTTCGCTGCGCCTGCGACAGCGTTGGGTTGGTCTTATCTGCCAGTGCGAGAAAGTTCTCAACGGTCATCGGCTCCCGGCTTACGACTTCCTTCAGCAATTCAGGTGCCGGCAAGTCTCCACCGGTACGAAAGCCGATCGCTTCAGGCTCCTGCAACTCCTGAATCGGCAGCTTGGTGGAGCTTGCATCGCTTGCAGGACCGGGTTTGCCCAGCGGCTGGTTCGCTTGCTGCTGAAAGGATTGCGTGACGCTATCGGCGGCTGCCTTCGCTCTCGCGTTCCCCGCATCCTGGCCCATGCTCTTCATATCGCCGGGCATGGGGTCGGATGCGGTCTTGGTGCGGTTCGGCTTGGGAGCGGGGGGTTGTTGAGGTTTGGTCGGCTGCGGGTCCATCTTCATGCCAGGCATGTCCGGCATCGATTGTTGCGCCTGTAAAGTGCAGGCGGTTGCGGCGATGACGATACTAAGCGCCAGATACTGAATCTTCATGTCTTCTCCTGTACCCGAAGGTCTCGATCTGTTTCCTGCTGTGCCTCGTCGCGCCTAGCTGCGCGTAGCCTTTTCGTGAGCGGCATAGAGGGAGAGATAGGGGTCGTTGGGACGGTTGGCGGCCCGCATGGCGGTGACAACTTGGTCGTACTGTTCCGGGGGAAGAACTCGGATGAAGGTCATCATGCCCTGCATGAAGCGAGACCAATTCGGTCGAAGGCCGAGGTTCTCGGGCTTCTCGACCAGCTTGTCCATGTTCATCATTGGACCTTCCATATACGCATCCTGCGGGAAGTTCGGCACGTTGTTCGCGCTTGGAGAGGTCTCCCCCATCTGAGCTTTTATACTGTCGGAGCCCATATCGAAGGCATTCAGATTGCGTCGCTGCTCTTCGCTGAGCTTGATACCTTTTTTGTCTTGCTCCTGCATCATGCCCATCATGCCCGCGTCCAGATGGGTGTTCGCCAAGGGTCCATCGGGGGCAGTAGCCTGCTTCCCGGCTCCGAGAGCAGCGGAAGGGATAGCTGGATCTCCGGCAGTCTTCGGGGCGCTCATGTCCATGCCCTTCATCCCACCCATATCCATACCCTTCATGTCCCCCTTCATCTCGTCGCCGTTCTCTCCGCGAGGAGTTATGTGGCCATGGCTGTCATCACCGCGCAAACCTTTGCCGCCCGGGAATCCCGCCATTCTCGTCATCGGACCGGCCTGCGAGGCCATCTGGTTCATCATGTGGTGGGGTAAATGGCAGTGGACCATCCAGTCGCCCGGATTGTCTGCGACGAACTCCACGTCCCGAGCCTGGGCCACTCCAACAAGGACCGTATTGCCTGGCCACCAGGCCGTCTCCGGGATACGCCCGCCTTCCGTGCCGGTCGTGTAGAAGGTGTGCCCATGGATGTGCATCGGATGATGATCCATGCCGAGATTCACAAAGCGAACCCTCACTCTTTCGCCTTGGCGAATAATGAGAGGCGTTGCCGCTGGCCCGGCTTTGCCATTCAGCAAGAGCCAGTTGAACTCCATCATCATCGTGTTTGGGATGGTCGAGTTTGCGAGAACTGCATACTCCTGCAGATGGATCACGAAATCTTTATCGCAGTGAGGGCGGTAGGGAACTCGCGGATGCATGATGAACGCACCCAGCATCCCAGCGAGCTCCTGCATCGCCATATGCGAGTGGTAGAAGTACGTTCCTTCCTGTTTGATCAGGAAGTTGTACGTGAAACTCTGACCGGGACGGACCGGCTCCTGGCTGATACCGGGCATTCCGTCGTATCCAATCTGGTCTTCAAAACCATGCCAGTGAAGCGCGCTTGCCTCGGGTAATTCATTCTTGAAAATGACCCGGACCTTATCACCCTGCGTGACCTGAATGGTCGGGCCCGGGGCGGAGCCATTGAAACCCCAAACATCGATTGTCTTATCCGGAGCAATCTGCTGTTTGAACACA
This sequence comes from Rhodanobacteraceae bacterium, assembly GCA_043749265.1. Taxonomy (GTDB): domain Bacteria; phylum Acidobacteriota; class Terriglobia; order Terriglobales; family Acidobacteriaceae; genus Edaphobacter. The sequence continues at coordinate 14,814 of JAYVDT010000309.1, forward strand.
TGGGCCGTCAGACGAAAAACCTTTACGTCTCCGTCCATTTCGTAGGGAAGATCCCCAACATCCGTCGTTACGACCGGTGTCGTTGTAACCGGTCCGTTATGCGAATCGATCTTGGAGAGGGAACCACTGCTGGTGCCTTGATAGCCTCCAGCAGCACCGACCTGGCTGGAAGTATGAGGCTGGTTATGAGTCGTTTCGGCAACGGCGCGGCTGGCAAAGAGCCCCGCACCCAGACCGAACGTGCTTTGAAGAAAGGAACGGCGATTCGCCATGGTGAAAACTCCGGAAAATATGGGTAGACAAAGGTTTCAGGGTCGTTGGTCGGAGTGACGCTGCTAAGTTCCAGAAGGGAAAGAAACAAAGCGACGCACTG
>JAYVDT010000310.1:0-4990 GCA_043749265.1 Rhodanobacteraceae bacterium
TGGAGAAATCGGGATGGAGGGCATTGGGGTCGTAGCGCCAGGACCAGTTCCCTGCCCCGGCAGCCGGCGTGTTCATGCGAGCTTCCTTGCCGAGATGAAGGATGTCCTGCAGGGGGAAGATACAGACGTTCGCGACGGAGCGGGCGGCGGCGCGGATCATCGCCCAGACGACGTCGCCCGGATGGTCGATGGTCTGAAGGTAGGCCTGGACGTTGGTGCGCTCGGTTTCGCCGATGTCATCGACCCACCAGCCGAGGGTGGTGTTGTTGTCATGCGTGCCGGTGTAAGCCACGGTGTTGGGGACGAAGCGGTGCGGCAGGTAGAGATGGCTTCCGCGATCGGAGAAGCCAAATTGCAGGATGCGCATGCCGGGCATTCCATAGTGCTCACGGAGCTCGTCAACCTCTTTCGTGATGAGGCCAAGATCTTCTGCAATGAAGGGGAGTTCGCCAAAGACCTCCTTGAGGCGATTGAAGAGATCATGGCCGGGAGCTTTGACCCACTGCCCGTTGATGGCGGTCTCCTCATCGGCGGCGATGGACCAGAAGGCTTCAAAGCCGCGGAAGTGATCGAGACGGATGATGTCGTAGAGGGTGAGCGAGCGGCGGATGCGGGCGACCCACCAGTCGAAGCCGCGTTCTTTGAGGGTGCTCCAGCGGTAGAGAGGATTGCCCCAACGCTGACCGGTGACGGAGAAGTAATCCGGGGGGACGCCAGAGACGCGGATGGGGCGGAGTTCTGCGTCAAGCTCGAAGATATCGGGGTTGGTCCAGACGTCGGCGGAGTCGTAGTTGACGAAGATGGCGACGTCGCCCAGGATGCGGACGTCGCGTTCTGCCGCGTAAGCGCGTAGCGAGGACCACTGCTCGGAGAAGAAGTACTGAACGGCTTGCTCGATGGCGAGCTCGTGGGCTTTATCGGTAAGGAGGCGGGAGAGGGAGTCGCCTGTGCGTTTGGCATACTCGACCGGCCACTCGTGCCAGCTGGCGTAGGCGTGCATGCGGCGGAGGACGATGAACATGGCGTAGTCGGGAAGCCAGGAAAGGTTGTCGGTGCAGAACTTCTGGAACTTGAGGCGCTGCTCGTCGGTGGCGCGGTCCAGGAAGTTAGCGGCGGCTTCTTCTACCAGCGGAAGCTTTTCATTGGCGACGCGCTCGAAGTCGACTGGGCCTTTATGGCCGCCGAGGCCCTGGATGCGATCCCCCTCGATCCAGCCTTGCTGGGCGAGCAGTTCCAGGCTGATGAGGGTCGGGTTGCCGGCGAAGGCGGAGAGCGCCGAGTACGGCGAGCTTCCGTAGCCTGTCGGGCTGAGCGGGAGGACCTGCCATAGCCGCTGTTTAGAGGCGGCAAGGAAATCGACAAAGGAGATGGCTGCGGGGCCGAAATCGCCAATACCACCGTAGGAAGGCAACGAGGTAACGTGAAGCAACACGCCTGATATACGGTCTGCGAGCATCTGTTCTCCGTGGTTCTGTCTCTTCGATTGTGATGCAGATTCGTGAGCCAGTGTTGGGAAAAGGCGAACAGTTGACGAATTGATAATGAGTCAAAACGCAAAGCAGGCCTCGCGGTTGCGAAGCCTGCTTTGCTCATACTGATTTTGATTTAGGTTCCGAGCGGAGAACCGGAAGCAGGAGGCGTTACCTTGAGGCGGATGGCGCCGGCTTTCTTGTATTTATCTGCCAGCGTGCCAAGGTAGATGTTGAAGACCTCCGAGCGCTTGCTGTTCAGCATGCTCTCGCGGGTCTGAGTGAAGTTCTTGGCGATGTCGTCCGCGGTGGGCTCTTGCTTGTCCGTGAGCTGCAGGACCGAACCGATGCGACCGGTATTGATGGGGCCAGAGATGCCGCCCTTGGCGAGCGTGAACGCGACGGCGGCCTGGGCGGACATGGCACCGAGATCGGGAACCTGCCCGTCCTTGCCAACGAGTTCACTAGTCTTGACGGGGATGTTCATTTCGACGGCAGCCTTGTGGAGATCGTTGAGGGCTTTGGCCCGCTCGGCGAGCTTGTTGAGCTGGGCTACTAGCATCTGCGGAACCTGCTGCTCGCGGTAGTCGCTGAGAATGTGCGACTTGTACTCGTCGAAAGTGGGTGCGTGCGGAGCCTTGACGTCAACCACCTGAAAGACTGCGAAACCGTCACCGGTGGAGGCCACGGCCGGAGCGGCACCCTTGTTAACCGTAAAGGCCTCGCTGAGCATGGCAGTTCCGTCAGAGACGCCGGCTATAGTGCCGTCCTTGGCGAGGTAGTCGGTCGTGATAGCACGGAGATTGTGCGCGGCGGCGGTCTTCTCGATTGTGTTGTTCTTGGCCTCTGCTGCAAGAGTATTGGCAAAATTCTGCTCAGCTGTGCCGAGCTTCTGCTGCTCAAGCAGCGGTAGGATTTCGCTCTTCACTTCGTCGACGGTTTTGGTGTGGGCGGCGTCCTTGGACTCGACCTGGATAAGGTGATAACCGAAGGAGGTCTTGACAGGGTCTGAGGTCTGGCCGGGCTGGAGAGCGAAGGCTGCCTTCTCGAACTCGGGGACCATTTTGCCGCGGGTAAAAGTTCCGAGCTCGCCGCCGGTGGCCTTGCTGCCGGGGTCGTCGGAGTTGGCTGCGGCGAGAGCGGCGAAGTCGCCGCCTGCCTTGATCTGCTTGAGGAGGCCTTCCGCCTTGGCTCTGGCTGCGGCGTCGACTTTGGCGTCTGCACCTTGAGGGACCGAGATGAGAATATGGCGCGCCTTGACCTGCTCCTTTACCGTGTAAGCAGCGATGTGGGACGCGTAGTAGGCCTGCACATCGGCGTCAGTAACCTGGGGCTTGCCACCTGGGATCTGGTCAACTCCAAAAGAAAGGTACTGGAGCTTGCGGGTCTCACCGACGGCTATGGCGTAACGCGGAGCGTTGTTCTTGAAGAAGGTCTGGAGGTCGGAGTCCGAGGGGTTGAGGGTCTTGCTGATGTCGTCCGACGACAGGACGGCATAGTCAAACTTGACCTTGGTGCCGGAGGTCCGGTACGACTCACGAACTTCATTGTCGGAGACGGTGACGCCACCGGTGATGAGCGACTGGAGACGGCCCTGCTCGATCTCCTTTTTGAGGAGACCTTCAAACTCGCCACGGGTCATCCCGAACTGGTTCTGGATGAAGTCCATGTACTTGTCGTCGCCGATGTAGTTGCCGCTCGGGAAGAGGACCTGGCCGAACTGGCCCTGGTGCAGGACACGGCGGAGGTCCGTGTCCGAGACCTCGAGACCTCGGCGATCGCCATCGATTTTGAGAATGGCGAGCTGGACGAGCTGATTGCCTGCCTGGCTTTCAAAGTACGGCATAAGGTACGGAGGAATCTGGCGTCCCTGCATCTGCTGCTGCACAGCGCGGGCGATCTCTGGCCGGGTGACGGTCTGTGTTTCGCCGAAGACCTTGCCGATGAAGCCGGGCTCATGAACTGTCGCGAAGGTGTTGGGATCGCTGCTGGAGCCGACGTTGTCGAAGATGCCGGGAACCAGCGTGATAACCATCGTGACGACTGCAAAGCCGATGATGACGGCGAAAATGACCTTGGTGGCTTTGTTGTTCTGCTGCAGAATGCGAATCATGCTTGCTGACGACCTTCACTTCGCGCGTATTTTTAGCCGGGTGAGCCCGACGATGGTTTTGGCCCCGGTTCGGGACGGCTTGTAACGGGATGTCCTCTTACCGGACATCAGGCGCTGATTTGTCGGATCGATCCAAGACAAGCCTAGAGTATAAATCACGGCCGCGCCCACCATTTGCCGAAGGGCCCTAAGAAGGCCTGGATAACGAAGATATCCAAGCGGGAGATTTAGGGTTCCTAATAGCGGGGGTAACCGTAGGGGCCGTAGGGGCCGTAAGGGCGGTAGGGGGAATAGTGGCGATAGTAGATAGGGTAGCCGGGGACTATGAACACCGGCGGATAATCGCGGCGGCGGATGATCGGCCCCTCCGCGCCGGGGACGGTTCCAAATGCGAGCCGCTGCATCTCTCCTTCAGAGACAGTTTCGACCGCCACGGATTGCGGAAGGTGGAAAGACACCATTCCCTCCGTCGGGATGTAAACCTGGCCGTTGCCAGAGGCAGCCGACGAGCCGATGCCGGCGATAGCGCCGATACCTCCACCTACTGCAGCGCCCGCTCCGCGACCTACAATCGCGCCAATGACAGCACCCGCAGCGCCGAAGCCAACGGTTTTGTTAACTGTTTCGATGGTCTTGTCACCACCATGAAGAGCACAGACATCGGAGACGAGCGGGTAAACTCTGCCGCCAAGGATGACCTGAGTGAGTTGGATGGATATTTCGCCGCGCCCCTTGACGATGCCGGAACTTTTGGCTTCGATGACGGTTCCCTGCACCGTGGCTCCGCGCGGGATTGCAATCAGACCGCCGGCGGCGACGTCGTTGGTCACAATCGCGTCAAAGTTGGAGCCGGGTTGCGAGTGGTCGCTTGAAACAGTGCGGTTCATACGGACGCGGATTAGAGTTCCACCGGGAATCTCAACGGACTGACCGGATGCCTGACTGCCATACGCAGATTGCTGGGGGTACCCGTTTTGACGATATACGTTTTGCGGGTAGCGAGAATGCTGAGGGTAGCCGCTGGGCGGATAGGGTGGCTGCTGGGGATCATTGCTCGGCGGGTTGGGTAACGTGCTGTTTGGCGGGTAAGGATCCTGTGAGCGCCGGGAAAGTGGGGGAAGGTTTGAGTTGCCCGTGTAAGGCTCCTTTGCCTGCGGGTTATTGTCTTGACGTGGTGGCTGGTTCGCTGCCTGGGACGGGCGCTGGCGGTCCAATTTTTGATCTGGTTCGGGGTCACTGCGTTGCGCGACAGGAGCCGTGGGTTCAGGCTCCGAGGTGGGCGTAGACACATAGGTCCCGTCGGACTGCAGAACGCGTGCGGTGGCGTCGTCCTGCACTTGGTGAGACGGAAGTGGCAGCTGTGAGGCGGTCTCGGAGATTCTTAGCTCGTCAATGACCTTGGTTACGC
>JAYVDT010000311.1:0-4969 GCA_043749265.1 Rhodanobacteraceae bacterium
TCTTTTTCATGTTTGGAGTGGAGCGCATTCCTTACGTGCTGGTGCACGGATCCATGCTGCTTCCCTTGTTCTCCCTTCTGCTCATCGGGCTGGCTGGGCCAAACCCGATTGCGGCCATCTTTTCCTGGAAGCCGATCATGTGGCTTGGTGAGACGACGCTGGCGCTGTATCTGCTGCACTTCAACGCGTTCATTCTGATCCATCTTTACAAATTGCCGGAGCGCCTGCACGTTGAGCGGTTTGATCCATGGATCTCATTCGCGTTTATCATCCTTATGGCAATCGTTGTTCTCAAGTTCTACGAGCGTCCCGCGCGCAACGCCTTCATGAGCCTGTTTACACCCGCTGGTTAGGGCGTGGCCACGTACAAGGGCGCGGGCTCGGTAATCTTGAGAGGCTGGCTTTCAGCCGTGCCTGAAGGAAACTGCTTGCCACTGCCTCGTCATCCTCCACAAGCTACGCCACGGGCCGACTAGAGCCTCGTCATCCTCTGACCGCTGTTTGATTGGCAACGGTTGTCATGGCAGCACCCAAGCTGGGCGCAGGAACGTAGGCGTGTCTGCGAACCATCCGGACACAGCAAAGCCCCGCCGAAGCGGGGCTTTGCTGTGTCGAAGCGGTGAAGTCTTAGTTCACAAGCTGGGTTGCGTGAGCACCGTTCGCGATTGCAACAGCGCAGGTCGGCAGCGGCTGCGCAGAGAACTGCGTACCCTGCACCGGCTTCAGCGAGCCCGTGTGGGGGTCAAGCTGCTGGGCTGAAACCGAGTTGTCCGTGTTGTTCGACGTATAGAGGTAAATGCCCAGTGCAGGCTCGATCACGACACAGTTGGGTCCGGTTGCGACGCTGCCACTACTCGCCACGCCCGAAAGCGAACCGCCGGTAGCAATGGTGTAGGCGCTCACGGTGCTCGAGCCGAAGTTGGCAACATAGACAAACTGTCCACGCGGATCAACCTTGACGCTGAGAGGATACTGACCGGTTGGGTAGGGCGAGGAGTTCAGAGCGGTCGGGGTGCCGGAGGCCGAGTTTTGGAACGCATACAACTGGTTCGTCGCCTGGTCGGTGATGTAAAGGTAGAGGCCGGAGGGGTCTTCGGCAATCGAGCTGGGCGAAGTCCCAATCGAGAAGCCGCCTGCAACGGGACCGGGGACCGGGATCAGTGCGCCGGTCGTGGTGCTGGCGGTGAAGGCCAGCAGAACGCCGAAGGGTGCGCCGCTGGAAGGCTTCTCCTGGTCGATCACATAAACGAAGCCACCCTTGGGGCTGACTACAATTCCTGCCGGATTGTTGCCAACCGGGAAGTAGGGAAGCGGATTGGCTGGGGTCGTCCCGACGGTTGTGTTGGTCAGCGGCGTTCCCAACTTACCTTCGGCGCCACTATCGGTCGTGGAGTGCCCGATAGGGAAGACTGCAACCCCGCCCGGGCCAGGACGAGCCGTCGTAAATCCGTTCTGGTAGGTAAATGTCACATAAAGGAAGTTGCCGGCGGGGTCGATCGAGGCAGCCGTCGGGAAGGTTCCAGCAATGCCATTCGCTCCGAGAACGACGCTGGGCGTCGCCTGTCCGTAGAGCTTTCCGTCGGTTCCAACGGCGAAGATGCCGATTGACGACGAATCGTGGTTGAGGACGTAGATAGTCTTGCCATTGGGTGCGGCCACGAGCGTAACCGGATTGCTCCCGCCCGAGGGGAGAGGCGAGTCCGCAAGCTGCTGCAGGGCGCCGGACTGGTAATCGATCGCGTAAGCGTTGATTTCACCGGTCGTGGTCTTGGTTGCCGACGTGATGTAGAGGTAGCCGAGCGTGTAGTCACGGCTGCATGCCGTCATGCCAAGTCCAACTGCCAGAGAGATTGCGGTGGCCTTCAGACCACGGCCCATTCCATTCAACTTCATGCGTTTCCTTGCTCCCGGGCTATCTTTGCCCGCAACTACGGTTCGTTCCAGTGATGGTGCAACCTGACCCCGACGCAGCAGCTAGATATTTCCGCTGACTGCAAGACACGTTGGATTCTTTGTCGTCGGGAAGACCGAGCCGCGCGACAGATTCGACAGAAATCCGCGATTCTGGTCAATCAGCTTGCCCGTCAACGTGCTGTCCGTGTTGTTGGAGAAATAAAGGTACTGATTGGTCGGATCCTGCACGATGCAGACCGGACCCGAGCCTACCGAGTATGGATTGTTCGTGGAGTCCGCAAGTTGCTGCAACTGACCCAGCGGGTTGATCTGGAACGCGGAGATGGAACTGTTCGAGTTCGTCGTCGTGCTGGTCGAGCTCTGGTTGATCACGTACATATACTTACCGCTCTGGCTGGTTAGCGAGTTCGAAGGATGCGCCGTACCGGGAAGATTATTCTGCTGGCTGCCGCTGATCGGCGCGAGCGAGCAAGGGGTTCCGCCTGCCTGCAGCGAAAAGATGCTGTTCGCCGCGTAATCCGTGAGGTAGATGTAGTTGGACGCGCTGGTGCCGAGGCCGGTGTTGATGGACGACAGTTGAACTGAACCCGAGACTGAGTAGGGGCCGGTCGCCGTCGTGGTCAACTGACCGCTGGAAGAGTTGATGGAGTAGGGGTAGATAGAGTTTGGCGAAAGCGTAAAGAGGCATCCGCCCAGGCCGGTCTTGGCCATGATGGGATTGGTACCCACTTCAAACACCGTAGTCGGAATCTGAGTGCCAGGCTGCAGGATCTGCGTATTGGGAACCAGCGTCAGGCGTCCCGTATCGCTCGCGATCGAGAATACAGTGATCGAACCATTCTGGTCGCTGCTGCCATTGAAGTATGGCGAATACTTGTCAAGCACGTAAAGAAAGTTTCCGGAGAAGTCGGTCGCTGCCCAGACAGGGCTGAAGCCCTGGCTGAAGAAGTTCTGCTGGAAGGTCAGGATACCGTCGCCACCGACCGCGAATTGCGCGATGGACGCGCCCACGGGGCCGACGTAGCCTGTGGTGTTGGGCAAGCCAACCGCACCAGTACCGGCGTTAATGACATAGATGTAACGTCCACCAGGCTTGACGACGACCGACACCGGGTTGGTGCCGCCGGAAGAGAATGGCGAGTGATTGATCACCGTCAGGTTTCCCGTGTAGTTATCAATCTTGAAGCCCGAAATCTGGTTGTAAAAAGTCCCCAGAACCCACATGTAGCCGATGGTGCCGCCGCCGCAGGCTGTCATCCCAAGTCCGAGTGCCGCCGTTGCTACCAAAGCCGCTACGAGCCGGCCAATCTTGCTAAAGGTCATGTATTTCCTTATTCCAAGCCCTCGTGTTGAGGCGCCATTGATGAGCTGAATGTTGGGGTCTGATACTCAAATTATTGTAGAAGGCTCAGAGGGTTTATGCCACTTTCCATAGAACCAATCGAAACAACTTGACTTAGAAGGAGCGCCCTTTTGACGGGGCGGACCAATATTCCGATAGCAGGATCCAGGAAAATATCAAATTGGTTACTAAAGATGACCTCGGAGGGTGACGTACGAGACGAAGAAGGCCCGGACCGAAGCCCAGGCCTTCTCTTCATCCTAAATTGACTACCAGACGCGGCAGGACTTCTCCGGCATCATCGGCTGGCCGACCTTGCATCCGAACGCCTTGCCAAACTCATCGAAATTCTGCACGGTGCCCTTGACGCGCCATTCGCCGGTGGAGTGAGGGTTGGTCTTGGCCTGGATGCGTGTGGACTGCTCAGTCAAATTGCCGCACCATACCTGCGCGAAGCTGATAAAGAAGCGCTGCGAAGGCGTGTAGCCATCCTTCTGCAGCGTAGGCGAGCTACCCTGCTTGGCCATCGTCTCCTGCAGTGCCTGGTACGCGATGCGGATGCCGCCGTTGTCGGCCGAGTTCTCACCCAGCGTCAGGTGTCCGTCGAGATTCTGTCCTTCGGCTACCTTGAAGCCGGAGTACTCATCTGCGACGCACTTGGTGCGGTCATTGAACTTGGCAAGGTCGTCGGGCGTAAACCAGCTTCCCATGGAGCCATCGGCGTTGTACTTGACGTTGCCGGTGGGTCCGAACTTGGAGCCCTGGTCGTCGAAGCCGTGCGTCATCTCGTGTCCGATGACGACGCCGATGGCGCCGAAGTTGACGGCGGGATCGGCCTGATTGTCATAGAACGGGGGCTGGAGGATTCCCGCAGGAAAGTTGATGTCGTTCATCTGCGGGCTGTAGTAGGCGTTTACCGTGGGAGGCGTCATGCCCCACTCCGATTCGTCGACGGGCTGGCCGAGACGATGGAGGTTGCGGTTGCGTTCAAAAACCGCATTGCGTGCAAGATTGCCAGCAAAGTCGTCGCGCTGGACCTCAAGCCTGGAGTAGTCGCGCCACTTGGCGGGGTAGCCGATCTTGTCGCGGAAGGCCATGAGCTTCTTCTCGGCTTCGACCTTGGTGGCGTCGCTCATCCAAGGCAAAGTCTTGATGTCTTCGTCGAGCGCCTTCTTCAGCGCCTCGACAAGCTTTTCCATGTTGGCCTTGGAGTCCGCCGGGAAGTTCTGCTTGACCCAGTCCTGGCCGACGGCCTCGCCAAGCGCCATGTCGGTGGCGCGGGTGCAGCGTTTCCAGCGGGGTTGCTGTTCTTTCTGGCCGGAGAGGGTGCGGCTGAAGAAGGCGAAGTTCTCGTCTTCAAAAGGCTTTGAGAGCGTGTCGGCAGACTCATGCACGACGTGCCAGCGCATGTATGCCTTCAGGGCAGGCAGGCTCTCGGTCTCGAGGACGTCGTTTACTGTCTTGAGGAACATGGGTGAGCTGACGTTCATCGAAGGAGCGTGGCCGACGTGGATGCCATCCAGCAGGACGCGCCAGTCAAAATTCGGGGTTTGCGCCTGAACCTGCGCGATGGTCATGATGTGGTACCGCTTGTCGGGATCACGCATGGCGACGCGATCCATGGAACCCTTGGCGAGCGCGGTTTCGATGCGCATGGTGTCGGCGGCTTCGATGGCGGCCTGCTCCGGCGTGTCGCCAAGGAGGATAAACATC
>JAYVDT010000312.1:0-4960 GCA_043749265.1 Rhodanobacteraceae bacterium
TATGCGCCGGGCAAGATGGTGGCGCTGCTGGGAGTTGAAGGACTGGTTGTGGTCGAGACGGAAGACGCTTTGTTGATTACGACGCGGGAGCGATCGCAGGATGTGAGCAAGATTGTAAGGACGCTGCATGCGGGGATGGGGCGGGAAGAACTTATTTAGGCAGTGGTCAGGAGCTAGTGGTTTGGTGGTCAGCTTACGGACGATTTGCGATAGGAGAGTGGTAAAGGATGAGTGCAATCAAGTTTGGGACGGATGGATGGCGGGGGATTATTGCCGATGATTTTACTTATGCCAATGTGCGGGTGGCGGCGCGGGCCATTGCGCACTATGTGATCGAGGACGAGGATGCAAGCAAGGGGGTTTGCATCGGGTGGGATACGCGGTTTGGGTCAAAGAAGTTTGCAGGGTTGGTGGCAGAGGTGCTGTCGGAGGCGGGGATCCCGGTGCAGCTTGCAGGTGGAGTGACGCCTACGCCGGCGCTCAGCTTTGCGGTGCGGGGTCGTGGGGCCGCGGGTGGCGTGATGATTACGAGCAGCCATAACCCTGCCGAGTGGAACGGGGTCAAGTACAAGGCAAGCTATGGTGGGTCGGGCAAACCTTCAATTATTGCAAAGATTGAGACGTTTCTGGACGCGCCGATTGAGCTTGTGGCGAAGCCCGCAAAGATGGAGGTGGTGGATTTCAATCCGGAGTATGTTACGGCGATTGAGAAGTTTGTGGATCTGGCGGCGATCAAGGCCTCGGGGTATAAGTTTCTGATCGACGTGATGTATGGGGCGGGCAGTGGGGTGGTTGCGGGGATCTTTACGCGAGCGGGGATTCCGTTTGTGGAGATGCGAGGGGAGTTCAACCCGGCGTTTCCGGGGATCAATCCGGAGCCGATTTTGCCGCATATTGCGGAGACGCAGAAACGTGTGATCGCAGAGAAGTGCGACGCTGCGTTTGTGACAGATGGAGATGCGGACAGGATTGGGGCGGTTGACGAGAATGGGAATGTGGTCGATGCGCACAAGATTTTTGCGATTCTGCTGAAGTGGTTGTTGGAGCGGAAGAGATGGCCGGGTGAGGTGACCCGGGCGTTCAACACGACCAAGATGCTGGACCGGATTGCGGCGAAACATGGGCGCAAGCTGCATGAGCATGGCATCGGATTCAAGTATGTGTGCGACCTGATGCTGACCGAGGATATTTTGATCGGCGGCGAAGAGTCGGGTGGGGTGGGGATTTCCAGGCATCTTCCGGAGCGGGACGGTTTGCTGAACAGCCTGCTGCTTGCGAATGTGATGGCGGATGAGAAAAAGACGCTGGGTGAGTTGGTGGCTTCGCTGCAGGAGGAGTTTGGCGAGCATCAGTATGGGCGGGTGGATATGCATATCGATGATGCGTTGAAGCAGTCTGCGATCAAGCGGGCCGGGGCGATGGTGGTGGGCGTGGAGTTCGCGGGGATGAAGATTCTGAAGGTGGAGACGCTGGATGGGATCAAGTTTTTTCTGGAAAATCCGGTGTGCCTGGGGAAGGCACATGCGGCAGAGACCTGGTTGCTGCTGCGTGCCAGTGGGACGGAGCCTTTGCTACGGGTTTATTGCGAGAGCTGTTCGGTGGAGAGTGTGGAGTCTGTGCTGAAGGTGGCGCAGGGATTCGTGATGGCTGGGTAACCACATTTACCGGTTGGCAATGCGTCATTTTGTGGGTGCACTGAATTTGCAAGTCAGCGGCCGGACGCAGGTTCGAAACCAAGTTGAAATAGAGGCATCAAAAGCACTCAAATGTTCCTTTGGAGATTTACGTGATCGTTGAATGTAAGGGTTTGTTGTTTGATATGGATGGGGTGTTGATTAGCTCGATTGCGAGCGTGAACCGGTGCTGGCGGCGGTGGGCGGCGCACTATGATGTTCCGGATGCGGAAAATGTCGAGATTGCGCATGGGACTCGTGCGGTTGAGATTATGAAGGGATTCCGTCCGGACTTTACCAAGGAACAGTATGTTGAAGGACTCCGGGTGATCGAGGATATGGAAATTGCCGATACCGCGGATTTGAAGGTGCTTCCCGGGGTGAGGGAGTTGCTGACTTCGTTGCCTTCGGAGCGTTGGACGATTGTTACTTCGGCGACTCGGAGGTTGTTGCTGGGGCGTTTGAAGGCGGCGAATCTGCCGTTTCCGGATGAGTTGATCGCGGCAGACGATGTGGTCAATGGCAAGCCACATCCGGAGCCGTACATGAAGGGTGCGGCGATGCTCGGATTTACGCCGGCAGAGTGCGTGGTGGTGGAGGATGCTCCGACCGGGGTGGGTTCAGGCCACGCTGCGGGAAGCCGGGTGCTTGGTGTACTGGGAACGCACAAGGCTGAAGAGCTTTATGGGGCGGGCGCGAACTTTGTGGTGGGGTCGTTGACGGGTGTGGTTGTTACCAAGGATGCGAGTGGGTTGCGGCTGGAGTTTGAGAAGGTTTAGGGCTTGCAGAGACGATCGTGGAGGGGCGCGGATTGGAAGACAAAGCGGACTCGCTGATTGGGCTCCAGGCTGCGCTCAGCTAGCTCCGGATTATCTTTTTAGCAGGATTTGTTCTACGCGGAGGAGGTCTTCTTCCGTATCGACGCCGATGGTATCGTGCTCGGTTTTGGCTACGTGGACGGGGATGCCATTTTCGAGGAAGCGGAGTTGTTCCAGTCTCTCGACGAGTTCCAGGGGGCTGGGGCTCAGAGCGTGGAAGCGATTCAGGGCTTCAGCACGATAAGCGTAGAGGCCGAGATGCTTCCAGGTCGGGGGGCGCTGGCCGTCGCGATCGTAGGGGATGGTGGAGCGTGAGAAGTAGAGGGCTTGGTTGTGAAGGTCGGTGACGACTTTGACGGCGTTGGGATTGGCGATGTTTTCGGCGGTGCAGGGGGTTTTGAGAGTGGTGACGTGGATGCTGGGGTCGGCGAAGGGGGCCAGCAGCGCTGTGAGGTGCTCGGGGCGAAGCATGGGTTCGTCGCCCTGGATGTTGACGTAGATCTCTGCCGGGTGGATTTGGGCGACGGCGTGGACGCGGTCTGATCCTGAGGGCAGATCGGGTGAGGTGAGGAGGGCCGGCCAGTCATTTTCGTGGCAGAGGGCGAGGACCTCTTCAGAGTCGGTGGCAATGAGAATCTTGTCGAGTTGGGGGCAGGCGCATGCAGCCTCGTAGACCCAGGCAAGCATGGGGCGTCCGGCGAGCGAGCGGAGGACCTTGTGGGGGAGACGGGTCGACGCGAAACGGGCGGGGATGACGGCTAAGGTTCTGGTTTGGGTCATAAGAGAAATTGGGGCTTGTGACAGGGTAGCGCAGAAGGCGTTGTGGTTTGACCTGAGTTCGTAGGGACCGTATCATCGCTAAGGCGGCACTGGTCTGGACTGCATCGTTTGAGTTGACTTCAGGAGCGGCTTTCCCCACACACCTCGGCGGTGTAGCTCAGATGGTTAGAGCGACGGACTCATAACCCGTAGGTCGGCAGTTCGATTCTGCCCACCGCCACCAACAAGTCATATACAAGCGGCTCATTTATCGTGCGAATCGAACCCGCGTGGTTGAAATTTGGGGTCTTGTCTTCCTGAGAACAGGCGCGTTTACAGGCAGCTGCCCTCCGTGCTCGTTTCGTGCGGGCAGCGAGCAGAAATTTACACAGAATCTCAATCAGACCAACACCGAGAGCCAGCCTTTGTTTTGCAAACGGTTATGTTGAATTTTATTTGGGGGTTGGGCCTTCTTCCTGTTCGACCTCTTTGCCTTCGCCGGGAAAGGGCCAATTCCGGTTGATGGGTTGTGTGGCTTCGCGGATGGGCTTGGGGGTTGTCGTGTTTATCTTCAGATTTTCCAGAAAATGCACACCCAGCTTGCCGGCGGTGGCGATGTCGATATCGCCGTCGTGATCGAAGTCGGCAGCGATAATCTGGGTTCCGACGGTGGCGGTGCCGTTCAAGGAGAGAGCGGTGCGAGAGAAGACAGGATCTTTGGTGCTTGCGAACTGGGCCCTGGTGGGTAGTTTGTAGGCGTAGATGACGACGGGATCGTAGGAGCCCGGGTCGCCGCCGGAGTGCCCGCGGTACCGCTTGCCGGTGATGAGTTCAGGGACGCCGTCGCCATCGATATCGATGAGCGCAAGGGCGTGGGACTGGGAGAAGGATTCGTCGATGGTGTGGCGGATCCAGATGCGGTGATCCGCGCTGCCGGCCTGTTCAAGCCAGTAGAGACCGTAGCCATGGCCCTGGCCGTAGATGAGGTCCATCTTGCCGTCGTGGTTTGTGTCGTAGCCGAGGATGGGGAAGCCGGCATCGCCCAGTTCCCAGTCTGCGTGCCATTTCCATTGGTCGTGGTCGGCATCGATCTGCTCGAACCAGCCGTGTGGGGTGAGGATGTCGGCTTTGCCGTCGCCGTTGATATCGGCGATTCCGATGCCGTGGCCATCCTGTTCGCGGCCTCCGACGTGATGGACGACCGGCTTGTCTTTGCTGAAGTCGACCCACAGGATGCCGGAGCGGTTGTAGTGGGCGAGAACGATGTCGGGTTTGCCGTCACCATTGATGTCGGCGAAGGCTCCGCCCTCGGTGTCGAAGCTGTCGGTGATCTTTTCAGCCTTCCACATTTCTCCGGCAGCGACGGCCTTGGGACCGGGGTTACGAAACCAGGTAAGGCCGTTGGAGATCCAGCCTGCGGTGACGAGGTCGGGCAGGCCGTCGTGGTCCACGTCGACGATCCATTCACCGCAATCGGAGACGAACTCGTTGTGGATGCCTACGGTGCGGAACTGGTGTTGCTTCCACTCACCCCCTTTAGCCCCGGGGTTTTCATACCAGTAGGCGCCGCTGAGGAGGTCGAGGAAGCCGTCCTGATTCATGTCGAGCATGGAGATGCCTTCGGCGTGGTCGGTACCGAGACGATGGGCGAGGAAGGCGATGGGAGTCTCGCCGGCGGGACCGTTGCCGGGGTGCTGCATGCGGAACTCA